>JBHLRV010000097.1:0-6003 GCA_048882205.1 Candidatus Thorarchaeota archaeon
CAGGTCTAGTCTTCATTGTCCTAACTCTGATCTATTCGGTTTGGTGGACAATGAAGACTAGACCTGGGAAGAGAATGGCCTTGAAGAGGAAGAAGAAGTTGGCCGGGTCGAATATGGCCGCCCATGCCCAGGTGAATACGCCCCATACCCAATAGAAGATGTTACTGACCAAGTAGAAGAGCCACTGTATGATACCATATATCCACTCAGGTATTCCCTGGAGCCATGCAAAGAAGTCTACCTGCAAGAAAACACCTCCATCATCGATCCCACCATCCTGGATACGGATCGAGAGACCCGAATACTACTATAAAGTCAGCAAACTTCGCACTGGGAACCAGATGCTTGAGTGAATAGTAAGAGTTGAAACAGGGTCCACGTATCTTGGCCCTGTAGGGAGTCTGGGCCTTCTCCGTGGTCTTCAGCCAGAGCGTCGAAACACCTCTGGTACCTTCAACGCGCCCGTACGCCTCTCCCTCAGGGAGCCTGTTTGATTTGCCACGTGCCTTTGGATTGACAAATGGACCATCTGGAACTTGTGGCAGCAGCTGCCGAATGATCTCAACCGATGTTTCCATCTCCTTGAACCTTTGCACCATTCGGTCATAGGCGTCGCTTTCTCCAGGATGCTCAGAACTCTCAACTGTCGGAACCTCCCAGTCAGCCATATCGTAGGCCAGATTTGGATCCGGAGCATCTTTCCGCAAGTCCATTGGGTATCCGCATGCTTTGATAGGAGGACCACTCAGGCCCATCTTGAGACCCTGCTCTAGCGTGTACTGTCCTATACCTTCTGTACGTACGCGAAAGGCTGGGCTTCCCATCAGCATGTCGCGCATCTTGGGCATTCGTTCCTCGAATCGTTCAAGGGCTATGTCAAGCTTGGCCAACACTTTCTCATTGAAGTCGTACTTGACACCACCAGGTGTGCTGTAAGACACTGCATGCCTCGAGCCCGAGAGCTCCTCAAAGGTATCCAGGAAGAATTCACGATCAACCCACGGCCACAGGAGCATTGCGAATAGCCCGAGTTCGGCAGAGAACTGACCCCACCAGAACTGCAAAGAGTGGATTCTACTAGCCTCCATCATAATGGTTCGCATTACCTTTGCTCTCTCTGGCACCTCAATGTCCGCAATCTTCTCAACTGCGGCGATGTACGGGTACTCTGCAAGAAACGCCTCAAGCATGCACAGTCGTTCCATAATCAGTGCACCCTGTCTGAAGTCCCGGAACTCAAGACACTTCTCTGCAGACCTGTGGAAGTAGCCTGCGTTTGGATCACATTCTACGACGTAGTCGCCCACCAAAGTGAGTTTTGCAGCCCACCCGTGGGCAGACACGTGCTGAGGTCCAAACCAAATCTCAGTGGTTTCATCAAGGATGTCAGGGGTCACTGAGATTCACCTCCTGGCTTTGGGCGTGGTCGCGGCGGTGCGATGCCGGTGTCACTTAGTCGAGATCTGTCGGTCTCAAAGCTCTTTCGAAGTGGGTACTTTCCTTCAAGCTCATCTGGGAGCAATAGGAGCCGAAGGTCAGGGTGACCATTGAAGCCTATTCCAAACATCTCCCATGTCTCTCTCTCATGCCACTCGAGTCCGGGGAACATATCGCTGACACTGTCGACAGCTGGATTCGGGCCCTCCAACGGAACGCGAAGCTGGTACAGAGTGCCGGTGTTCCTGTCCCAGAACAAGTAGATGACTTCATACTTGTCTTCAGTAAGGTCAATTCCAAATACGGATTCAGGAAATACGAGTGGAACTGATTCGTCAATCAAGGAAACAACGTCACGTATCTTGTCTCCCGGGACAACGCATTCCACAACATTGCCTTCTTTGACCTCGCACTCAACGCCGGGTATCTTATTGGCTATCTGCCTGCCAACGGAGGAACCTGAGCTTCCCTTAGACATTGATCTTCTCCTCCTGTGAAATCGGTGTCCCGAAATCGACAGTTCCGTAGCGTCTGTTGTAGACGAGCATCAAGACCATCGCCAGCGCAGTGTGAGCGGCCGCGACTGAGATTACAAGAATGACCAAGCCCTGCGCGGTTAAGGCAAATATCGGACCATAGAGGCCTAGAGCGACAAGAGCAATCATGACTCCGTTGGCCATGATCTCAGCTCCAATGAGAATCCTGATGAGGTTCCTCTTGACCATCATTCCATAGGCACCCAGTCCAATCAGGATGAAACCTACTGCTAGGTACCACGAGAGTGGGATCATTCGTCGTCCACCTCCTCAGTCGTCGCCACAGGTTCGTCTGGCTCTTCTTCCCCATCGGTTGGTTCCTCTGGACTTGGCATGGCTTCTACACCAAACTCACCAACGATGTCATCAATGAGCTCGGCCTTGTCCATCTTCATCAGTGCAATCGCCCCCACTAGAGCCGTAATGATGATGAGCGCAATTATCTGGACGTAGATTCCGTGCTCGCCCCAGAGCCAATCAGCCAATAGACCTAGGTCCTGGGACTCCGTCACGCGAGACGCCGGAAAGGACTCACTCCACGGAAAGATGAGAGCCAGAAGTGCCGAGAGGAAGGCTATGGAGGCCGACAAGATGAGGCCCATCTTCTTGGCCCGTGGTGATGCAAAAGCCTCCAACGTTGCGTCCTGTGACCTGGGCAGAAGAAGAACTCCAAAGATGATGAGGGCACTGATACCACCTGTGTACACTGCAATCTGCATACCGGCAATGAAAGGTGCCTCGAGAAGTAGGAAGAATCCTGCTACGAATGAGGCCATGATTCCGAAGAAGAAGGCGGCGTAGACAATCTCTCGGTGCTCCAAAGCCAGGTAGGCCAGAACGATGACAATTCCTGCAATCAACAGAAACTCTACCTGTTCAAACAGCGCCTCAAATCCCTGCACTAGTGAGCCCCCCCTGATTTGTCTACCTTGGCCACAGTCCTGGCCTTAGCCGCGCGGTATGCAGTCACCATTTCCTTGCCATCAAGGGATGTCTGTGGTATGAACCTCACCGCAAAGCCGATTCCCCCCATGATTAGGGCAACGAAGATGAACGTCTGCCAGGCAACTATGGGATCAAGCCTGAGTGGGGAAGCTGACAGAAGCCAAAGGAACGCACCCATTACGTCAACGACCAAGAATAGAATCGTATAGATGATGTAGCTGTATGGAAATGTCATCCTGGCAGGGCCAATTGGCTCTTCACCGCATTCATACGTAGATGTCTTCTCAGAGTTCTGTAAGATATGTGGTCGCAGTACCCATGAGGCAAGAAGCATTACAACTACCAGGACTATTGCAAGCAAAGCCCACACAATCACGGGGATAAAATCGATGAAAAGCCTCAATCTTCAAGACCCTCCACAGTTTGGGAATCGAAACGAAGAATCAACCTGATGCTACCATGGCAAGGCGAAACATGGTGATACTGATTCTCTTGGGATAGTCCGTACATAGCTGTCTAGCTCCAGCCTCACCCAGGCAACATCTTCAGATCCAATGGATTCACACATCATTCTCCAATTCGCAGTCCAGCATGCGCAATATGGCCATTTGAGCGTGGCTAGACTACCCTGGACCGTGAAGCCGGCGTACAAACTAGCCGTATTAAAAGGCTTCGCCCGAACTTGCTCAAAGAAGTTAAATAGACCACCTATGTCACGGGGAACTCAGTAAAGCCACACGATTTAGGTGATTCAATTGAGTTACAAGGAAGAGGGTACGTTCTTCTATTACTTAGCACTGCTGATTGGGATGGCTCTTATCGGTTCATACCTATGGATCATTTTAACGGTGGCCCCGATAGATCCGTCATACCAGTACGTCATCTTCATGAGCGGGGTGCTCTTGGTGGTATCGACTCTAGGTATCGCCTATGCGAACACACGCAGTGGACGAATTGGTCTCACAATGCTATCGGGAATCTTTGCCGGCGTGCACGGATACTTGGACATCACCCAGTACACCGACCTGGCTGGCATTCTTCTCTTCGCATGGATGGCCTTCGGACTTCTTCTTGCTTATGCTGCATTCAGCTGGCTTCGCGAGTGAGAGCCTCAGCGGCTCTCCTCCGTTCTTGTGGGAACAACAACATGGCCAGCGTGCTGGCCCATTATACTCTTTGTCAGCCGTAGGTACCTAAGTAGACAAAGGCTCCTAATCGAAGACACTGAGATTGAACTACTCTCCCTCATCAGTGGGTGTTTCTTCCTCTGCCTTGGGTGCCGTCTCAGACAACTCGGCGGCTTCGGAAGGTACCTCAGGTTCTCCTTCCGTCGCTGGTTCAGCTTCGGCTTCAGGTTCCGGTTCTGGTTCAGGCTCAGGACCGTAATGCAATGCGCCAACATCCATAATGCCCGGTGTCACACTCACTTCGCGAGGAGGTACGATTGATATTCCTCCGGCAACAAGGATGGCTCCTCCCATGCCCCAAGAGGCTAGATAGAGGTCACCACCAAGGTCGCTCAAGAGTATTGTAACATAGATTGTGTAGAGCACTCCCACAACAATCGAGATGGCCAGCATGTTCACCTTTATTCGTCCTCTGGCCGGTCTGAAGTATCCCACGAGAAAGAAGATGAGAATGATTGGTCCGCCTACCAAAGGTAGTAGATGGACAGCCATCACGGGTTGTGTCAGTGACTGGAGAAACAGACTGAACGCATAGGCGCTGAGTATCAACACTCCGAACCACATCAGACAATACGAAGTGCTGTCTTCTCTCAGTTTCACTGTATCATCCCCATGGCATCTTGGTTCTCATACTTCATCTGCCAATGAGTCGTGCCGGCCCTGATCTTGTTTTGGAGGATTATGTGTGCACGAACAAAGTCCGACGGTTTGGGCGGACAACCGGGCAGATAGACATCTACAGGGACGACAGTTTCGGGTGGGACCTGCAATGAATAGCCGTCCCAAAAGACACCCCCAGATGCGGCACACTGTCCGAAGGCTATGACAAACTTGGGATCAGGCATCATCTCATAGACTCTGCGCAGTCGAGGTGCCATCTTCTTTGTGAGCGACCCGGAAATCCACAGAACGTCACACTGTCTTGGGCCGAACAACGGCAGCATCCCGAATCTCTCAAAATCCCATCGAGAAGCGATTCCAGCTGCACCGTCTACCATACAACATCCTAAACCATATTGCACTGGCCAAGGACTATGTGCTCGACCCCATCGAAGCATCCACTTCAGCGGCGGCAAGTTCTGCAGCCACTTCAAGAGAATCGGGGCAATTCGACCGAAACCGTTT
Organism: Candidatus Thorarchaeota archaeon; assembly: GCA_048882205.1. GTDB lineage: Archaea > Asgardarchaeota > Thorarchaeia > Thorarchaeales > Thorarchaeaceae > SMTZ1-83. The sequence goes on from JBHLRV010000097.1 coordinate 5,231, forward strand.
CGGAACAGGTCGTAGAATATCCACAAGAAGTACTTGCCAAATCTCAGTATCAGTGGCAGCCAGTAGGCAAAGACTTTGCCAGGGTTGGAGATCTCCTCCGGGTCAAACTTGAGCTTCGCCCCACGAATGCGCGAGAGTCTTTCCTTGCCGAAGTACTGAGTGGCTTGATTGGCAAACCAGATTCCAGTCGAGTGAGCATGACCTCCATGTCGCTGCGCAATCTTGAAGACTACAAAGCTTTGAGACCAAGAGAGCATGAAGAAACGTCGTCGCTCGTCCTCGAGGAAATAGCCCATGCAGGTAATTGCGTTCTTAGAGTTCACATAGCCATCAAGGCCAGCCCGCGCAGAGGCTTGCTCGAACTGCCAGTCGTCAAGCATTGCGGCAAGGTTCTCCAATGGGGCAAAAGCCTGGCCAACAACGAGAGTAGGTCCAGCCTTCTTGATTCTCATTGGGTAATATCGGTCGTGCCACTCGTGCTCAGCCACATGCTCGTCATACACAGTGCCCCTGTACATCTCAGTGGCTTCTTCAACTACTCTGAAGCCCTCCGCAGCTTCCTCCTCAGGACCGTCATATGCCACCATGATTGTGCCATGGTGTACAGGGAACGGGAACTTCTCTTCGCTCTCCCATATCTGCTTCTTCAGGTCTGTGTACTTCGATTCCTCAAACTTGATAGTGAATGGCAAAGGTCCGTCTTCGATGATCTTCTCGATTGCGTGCACCATCTGATAGTTCTCAGCGAAGCTTGAGACTATCACCTTGATTGG
>JBHLRV010000098.1:0-5993 GCA_048882205.1 Candidatus Thorarchaeota archaeon
CCTTGTCATCATGAAGAACATGTAGCCGATATTGGCACCCTTGGTTGTAAGAACAGATAGAATTGATTCCTCGCCCGCGTCGCAGATGATTACATACCCAGAATCACCCTCGATGAGCATTCTCACAAATGGTCCTCGCTTCAGCTGCTTGAAGACCTTCCGGGTCTCTGACTCTATCTGAGTGCATCTGCCTGCTATGACATCTTCCTCCGGCACAACGGTGGAGTCAAATCCTTCAGGAAAATGAGTGCATATAGGAAGTCCTTGTGACCTCGAGATGATCACACTTGCTTGAACATTCCCCTGGGAGGCTCGACTCAGGTCTTCGAGGAGTTCAGTTAGCATTTCTGTCTTCGAGGACACGGTTCGTATTCCTCCGCTTCGAGGTCTTTCGGTGAAAGAACCTTTCCAAGTATTTAAGGATTCACTGAGTTGACTACAGCCGTTTGGCCCCCGCATCCTTCAAAGCCTTCACTATCTTCTTGAGGCCCTCGCCCTTGTCCTTCAGAACATGCTTCTCTAGGTATGTACCCTGCACTACGATTGAGGCTCCTGCTTCCACACCACGAACTACGGACGTGGCATCATTGAAACCCCCTCCGACAATTATTGGTGTGTCGCAGTATTGAGAAACAGCAGCAATCGTTTCAGGAGGGACTCCTCCACCCTCAGCGCCACTTCCGGCCTCGAGGTATATTAGCTTGAAGCCGAGCAGCTCTGCAGCCAGTGCATACATTAGTACAAGCTTGGGCTTGTCCCGAGGGAAACATTTGGCCTCTCCAACCCATGCGGCTGTCTTGCCTGGTTCAATTAGGAGGTAAGCCATAGGAATCGTTTCGATACCGGAGAGTTTCACTCTGACTGCAGCAAGGGCTTGAGCGCCAACAATGTAGTATGGATTGGAACTGTTGAGAAGGCTCATGAAGAACATAGCATCAGCATGTTCAGTCACTCCGCTGATATTGCCCGGAAAGAGGATTGTAGGAATGTCTACCGCATCACCTATGACCTTTGTCGCTTCGTCGACACCTCCGAATATGGTACTTCCGCCAATCATGATGGCGTCTGTTCCTGCGTTCTCTGCCAGTCGCGCAATCTCCGCGACAGTATCGTACGTCACCGTTAGTGGATCAGGGTCAAGCAGCGAGAAGTGGCAAGCGCCCTCTCTTTCCAGTTTCTCAGTGATGTATTCCCATACTTTACCAGGCATGATGGATTGCCTCCATGGGCAGGACCTCGGCGTTGGGACATGCTTTTTACGGTTTTGGTGGATAAACGATAGCGAATGTTTCACTAGCATTCACAGTCGGCATTCCTTAATGCTTATTACCCATTCTGTTCGAACTCCTCGAAATCCTCACCTCATAACATAAGGATTGAAGACCTCTGTGTCGGGAATGAAGCCCTATGACCTCGAGCAATCATGCAGATAGCGACAATGCGGAAGTCACAGAGCCTGATATTGTGTCGGGGGCTGAAGAGGTCCGAATAGGAGTCTTCCCTTGTATGTGTGGGAAGAACATTGGCGCAGTGGTTGACGTCGATGCAGTGGCCGAATATGCAAATTCTTTGCCAGGAGTTGTCTTCGTTCAGACGAATAGGTACACCTGCGCGGACCCGGGACAGAAAGAGATTCAGGATGCAATCAAGGACCATAGTCTGAACAGGGTTGTGGTGGCCTCATGTTCACCCACGATGCATGAAGACACCTTCAGAAAGACCGTCAAAGCTGCAGGCTTGAATCCATACCTCTGCGTAATGGCCAACATCCGAGAACATGTTTCATGGGTACACGCTCACGAACCCGAGAAAGCCACACGAAAGGCGATGGAGCTTGTGGCCATGTCTGTGGCGAAAGCCGCTACCCTTGAAGCACAACCAGAACTTGATGTCCCAGTGACACAGGCGGCCATGGTAGTCGGTGCTGGAGTAGCAGGAATGCAGGCGGCTCTTGACTTGGCTGAGGCGGGTTTCAAGGTCCACCTCATAGAACGTATGCCTACCATTGGAGGCATCATGGCGGTTCTTGACAAGGTCTTTCCACAGAATGACTGTTCAATCTGCATTCTGGGCCCCAAGATGGTTGACGTCGCGAAACATCCCAATATCAATCTGATAACAATGGCTGAGGTCGATGAGATCTCAGGCTATGTGGGCAACTTCAATGTCCGGGTGAAACAGAGAGCACGCTACATTGATTCTGACACGTGTACCGCCTGCGGAGATTGCGTAGAGGTCTGTCCTGTCGATGTTCCGAGCAGAACAGACCAGAACCTGACTTGGAACAAGGCCATCAGCATTCCATTCCCGCAGGCAGTTCCATCCTCATACTATATCGATCCAGACGCCTGTCTTGGCATGGACTTGATACGGTGTGGGAAGTGTATTGACAGGTGCGAGCAAGAGGCAATCATACCCTCTGATAAGGACAGAATAATCGAGTTCGATGTTGGAGTGATCATTTTGGCAACAGGATTCTCTCCAGCAGACCCAAACAAGGTACCAAGGCTAGGTTGGGGTCGATACCCCAACGTCATTACTTCACTAGAGTTTGAGAGATTGATCAATGCAGCTGGGCCCACAGAGGGGCACCTAGTCAAGCCCTCTGACCTGACAAAACCTGAAACAGTCGCCATCGCGCAATGTGTTGGATCAAGAAGTATCAGCACACGAACAGGTTGTTCAAACTTCTGTTGCGCAGAATCTGTGAAATGTGCACTACTGATAAAGGAGCATTATCCTGACACTGAAGTCACCATCTATTACCAAGACCTTCGAATGCACGGGAAGTACTTCGAAGATCAGTATCTAAAGGCGAGGGAAGAAGGCATCAATTTCATCAGAGGTCGAGTAGGTGAGATACAGCAGTATCCCGACACCAAGAACCTAAGGGTTAGTGTGGAGGACACGACACACAACAAGCTGCTGATGGTTGATTATGACTTGGTCATACTTTCGATGGGCGCAGAAGGCACAGCAGGCAACTTCCCGCTCCCTATATCCTGCACATCCGACTCTTTCTACATAGAATCACATCCAAAACTTAGACCAGTAGACACCAGCTCAGCAGGTGTATTCATCTGCGGCGGGGCCGAGTCGCCTAAGGACATTCGAGACTCAGTGATTCAGGCGAGCGCCGCTGCAGGTCGTGCAGCAATTATCCTCCAGAAAGGGCGATATCCAATCGAGGCACTGAGTGCCAAGATTCTCCAAGACAGATGCAATCGATGTGGAACCTGCGTGAAGAGGTGTCCCTATGGTGCCATACTCGTGGATGGGACCGACAAACATACCGTAATGGGCGCCCTCTGTCAGGCTTGCGGCACATGTGCTGGAGACTGTCCCAAGGGTGCCATCTACATGCCCAATTTCACCGATGAGCAGATTGAGGCTCAGATTGAGATGGCCCTAAAGGATGATGCTCCGGGTAAGATCGTGGCCTTTGCTTGTGCATTCTGCTCATATCGCGGCTCTGATCTCGCTGGGGTTTCACGAATGCAGTATCCAACTGATGCACGAATAATCCGCTCCATGTGTTCAGGACGATTCCACACCAAGTTTGCACACAAGGCGTTTGAACTAGGTGCAGGCGCAGTGCTCTATTCTGGTTGTCATCTCCCCTCTGATTGTCACTTTCAGACGGGGAACCACTGGATGGCCAAACGTGAACCTCGAATCCGTGGATGGATGAAGAGGAACAAGATAGCAGACGAGAGATTTCGTGTAGAATGGGTATCTGCAGGCGAAGGCAAAAAATGGCAGACGATAATGACAGAGATGTCAGACGTTGCTGAGAACAACATGAAGACACTCATGGCGAAACTCAAACCAAAGCCAAGTGCGAAGCCTCGCCCCAAGGCGAAAAAGAAGACGAAGACTGCAGCTGCCGGAGCCAAGAAGATGAGCCCGAAGAAGCGTCAGCCCAAGAAGCAGGTGAGATGAGTGACAGAGAAGACTCACATTGACGAGATCAAGGAGTCCGCCAGGCCATGCTTTCAGTGTGGTATATGCTCATCTTCCTGTCCTGTCTTCCGCGTTGCACCGGGAGTGAATCCTAGAGTTGCAATAGACTCCCTTGTTTCAAAAGGCGAGATTCCGGAGGAGGGAAACGAGTGGATGTGTGCATACTGTCTAATGTGCGACCAACGTTGCCCGATGGGAGTTTCCCTCACAGAGATACTGATAGCCGTCAAGAACATCTCTGCAGCAGAGGGAAAGGCGCCCCCCAGTGTTGTGCAAGCCGTCGAATCATTCTTCGCAACAGGTGCAATCGCGCCTGGTTCCACTGGGGTAGAAAGGAAACGCAGTGCACTCGATCTCCCAGAACTACCCAGACCCAATGCTGAGCACATTCAGAAGTTGTTTGAAAACACTGGTGCCATGAAGATCTTGGAAGATAATCTGGCAAAGGAGAGCTCCGCCAAATGAAGTATGCGTTCTTCCCTGGCTGTACGATGGTATATCGACTTCCTTTTGCAGAGAAATCTATCCGCATGGTTGCACCTAGTCTAGGAATTGAACTTGTGGACCTCCCCTTCACTTGTTGCCCTGAGCCGAATGGTGTAAGGTCCTTCTCTGATGACACTTGGCTTGTCTTTGCTGCTCGCAACATCGCTCTCGCTGAGGAGGAGAACTTGGACATACTCACTGCCTGTGCGGGCTGTCACGAGTCACTGTCCATGGCGAAGCATGAGCTCGACACGAAATCGTTTAGGAGAAACCTTGCAAATGAGAAACTCTCTGATGTCGGAATGGAATACAAGGGCAACGCGTCAATCATCCATCTCCACCAACTATTGTTCGACAGCATAGGGACTGAGGAGATATCAAAGAAGGTAGTAAAGCCAGTTTCCATGCGAGTAGTTACACACTCCGGCTGCCATTTGTTAAGACCTGAGAGCGTCCTCCAAGTTGATAGTGCTGAAGCGCCGATTAAGCTGGACAAGCTAGTAGAAACCCTTGGTATGGAGTCTCTGGAGCACATGGACAAGACAATGTGTTGCGGAGCAGGAATTAGAGGTCAGGCCTCTGAAACTTCTTTTGCAGTTCTGAAGGAGAAGCTCTCCAGCATGATGATGGTTGGTCCTGAGGCCGCCGTCGTCTTCTGTCCAACATGCTTCATCTCTTTTGAGTCAGGACAGAGAATCGTGAATAGGATTTACAAGACAGACTTCAGATTGCCAGTGTACTACTATACTGAGCTGCTAGCAGTCGCAATGGACCTCTCCAATGTCGAGAGTGTACTTGATGGACATAGAATCAAACCGGACATTCCGCTAGTGAAGAGGGTAACTCAGGAGTCAGGGAGTCCATCGACATCACCATGAATTCATGACCAGAACATAGCCAAGAGTGTGCAGGCAAACAATGAAGAGCGGAGATCTAACGGTTGGCATTCTGGCCGGTGGTGAGTCATCTCGTTTCAGGTCTGAGAAGAGTCTTGCTGAGTTCAGAGGAAAGCCACTAGTGACACATATGATCGAGATTGCAGAGCAGTTGTCAGATGAAGTGCTAGTTGTTGTGTCAACTGAAGAAAGAAGCAAGGCGGTCAAGGGCATCATCGGTGAAACAAGGATTGTAGTAGACCCTGATGAGTCTGTGAGATGTGCACTGACAGGGGCCCTCACAGCTTTTGAGCATACAGACACAGCCTATACACTTCTGTTGCCTGTTGACACGCCTCTGGCAAATGTACAACTTCTGAGAACCTTATATGACCTTCGTGCAGGGCACGGTGCCGTAGTCCCGTCTTGGCCGTCAGGATACATTGAGCCGCTTCATTCGATCTATCTGGCAGAACACGCATACTCAAAGGGAATCGGAGTTTCCAGTAAGGGCAGAAATAGAATGAGAGATCTTCTTGATAGTCTGTCAAATGTAATGTATGTTTCAACAGTGGTGCTGAAGGAGACAGACCCGGATTTGCAGACTTTCTCCAACATCAATACAGAGTCTGATTTGAGAGATTTGGAAAGAAAACCAAAGAGAAAGAC
>JBHLRV010000099.1:0-5974 GCA_048882205.1 Candidatus Thorarchaeota archaeon
GATTCTCTTGCCCACGCACAGTGGCATGCATAGTACCTCTTCATTCTCTCATCCGTTTCAACTAGATACTCCTTTGTCATGTATGGTATCTTGGTATGGACAATCGTGTCACCTTCACGTACACCCGTCATTATGTCCGGACGGCTCTTCACGAACTCAACAACCTCATCTGTGACCTCCTGATTGAAGAACAGCGTGCCTTCATCTCTATGTTTCTCTAGTTGAGCGATAGCCCTTCTTCTCTTCTCTTCTAGATACTCATCGATGTTCTTGACTTTCAGGAATCTCTCCCTCTCCTCCTTGTAGTGGTTTCTTGGTATCCCATGAGCGACATCTGACAGGACTCTCTTACACGTTTCAGGATCAATCTTGGATTCCATCCGGTCCATCACTGCCTTTGTGACCGTGGGTTTCTGAGTGGATGGCATACCCAAAGGGGGCATATCGATTCCTCTGAAGACCTCATCCCGTTTCTCTTCCCCAACGGTTTTCCCCAGCTTTTCACGCAACACATCAATTACATTGCCACCATCTATCAGTTCTAAGAATGCTAGGTAGAAATCACTGTTCTCCACAAAGAAACCATATCTAGCAAGTGCAACGAAATTCCTGTAAGAGTTGATTCCCTCATCTATCAACAACCTCGTGAACTCAGCTGCGTCATTGGAACCTGAATACTCGAGAGTGTTGGGTGGGTCTTGTTCGCCAAGAAACTCCTCAAACCTCTCTACTATGGAAATAGAGAGTTCAATCTCGTCAGCGGAGAGATTCTTTTCTTTCAGAAATCCACGAAACCCTTCTCTATCCAACTGCCACACCTCAGCCAGTTTCGTTGAACAATCATGCCCTACTTATCAGAGGAAGGGTCGACGCAACAATCAAGGTCTAGTTGTCATAACCGAAGGAGAGAAATAGTCCCTCCTGCGAGAAGTGGGTGCGTGAGAGCCATGAAGCCGGCCAAAGTAGTAGAAGATGTGTATTGGGTCGGTGCTATCGATTATGATGTACGGAACTTTCATGGTTACAGCTACACAACCCATCACGGAACCACATACAACGCGTACCTTGTTCTGGGGGAGAAAGTAGCTCTCGTGGATGCAGTATATGGGCCGTTCTCAGGCGAGATGTTTTCGCGTATCTCAGGGATAGTGGACCCTTCCAAAATAGACTATGTGATATCAAACCACACCGAGATGGACCATTCAGGTGCAATTCCTGAGGTCCTGAGAAGGGTTGAGAATGCCATTCTTGTCTGCACAACAAAAGCTGTTGATCAGCTCAAGAAACATTACAATGATGGATGGGATATCAAGACCGTGAAGACCGGTGACGAGATTGATCTCGGGGGCAAGACGCTGAGGTTCTATGAGGCGCCGATGCTACACTGGCCTGAGAGTATGTTTACCTACTATGTCGAAGAGGAGCTGCTAATGCCCAATGATGCATTTGGTCAACACTATGCCACCGAAAAGAGATTCGCAGACGAAGTTGATCAGACTACACTATGGGCAGAGGCCGAGAAGTATTACGCCAACATTCTCTGGCCACTGAGCCGCATGGTGAAACGCAAGATTGAGGAGGTACTCGAGTTGGGCCTCCCAATCAGAATCATTGCACCTTCTCACGGACTCATATGGAGAAAGGAACCACTTCAGATTGTAACAAGATACCTAGAGTGGGCCAAGGGAGAACGCACGACCGACAAGGTCGTGATTGCGTGGGATACGATGTGGCAGAGTACTACGAAGCTGGCCCGTGCTATTGCAGAAGGGGTAAGCGAGGAGGGCTTGACTCCGCTTCCAATGCTAATCCCACACAGTGACCGAAGTGACATCATGGCGGAGCTGTTGGAAGCGAAAGGTATCATTGTTGGTAGTTCAACACTGCACAACGACATTCTTCCCACTGTGGCATCTGTTCTTTCAGATTTTGAAGTACTCAAACCAGCCGGAAAGAAATGTGCCGCATTTGGTTCCTATGGTTGGGGTGGTGGAGCAGTCAAGAGAATCCAAGAGTCAATGGAACGAGGAAAGATGGACATCGTGATGGAGCCATTGACTGTGAAATGGGTGCCGAGCGATGAGGAACTGCAGAGAGCAGTTGAATATGGTAGAGCATTCGCAAAGAAGGTGAAATGACACAAGTCCGTATAGACACGTATTGCTGTGTCCAAACTCTGGGATGGCGCCAAAACAGAGTATTACGAAGTTAATACAGGTGCTTTAGTACTCCAGAACGGCACAAAATCTTGGTGGACCGTCGAAATGGAAACGATAGAGGCCAAGATCAAATACGGACTTGAGGACAGGGGAATTCGATGCCAATCAGTGTACAGGATTCCCGACCCGGATGACCCAAGAGTTCTATTAGCATTCAGTTCAGCAGATAGCCAGAAACTCACTCCCAACAAGGTTCAGAGAGTGCTGAACTCACTTGGAGTTGGAGAGTTCAGTGTACCTCCAACCTTCCAACGTCTTAGCGCAGCTTTCTTGCACCTTGAGGTGAGGCTCGGCGCAAGGACTCAGACCCCTGTTTCGACAATAGCCGAGTAATCGGTTCGCAAGAATGAAATACCACGAAACTCACAGCCCCCGTCGGTGTTGACGGAGCTATGGACCTTCTACTAGAAGACAAGACGATAATAGCGACTGCTGCATCACGAGGTCTCGGTCTCGCTGTAGCCAAGGCACTTAGTCAAGAAGGTGCCAATGTTATCATCTGTGGCCGCTCAGAGGACTCACTCAAAGACGCCGTTTCCAAACTTGGTCAACGGGCAGACTATGTCGTGGCTGATGTGTCAAAGTATGATGATATCAAGACCCTAGTCAACTTTGCAGAAGAGAGAAGCTCAAAGCTGGACGGTCTGTTCGTCAACGCAGGAGGACCCCCGCCTGGAACGTTCTCAAATGTGTCAGATGATGACTGGAGGGCAGGTTTCAACCTCACCTTGATGAGCGCGATATGGCTCACAAGAGAATCATTGCCTCTTCTGAAGAAGGCGGAATCACCATCTATACTCTACAGCACCTCCATCTCTGTTAAACAGCCAATCGACAATCTGCTCCTCTCGAACTCGATTCGACCTGCAGTGATTGGAATGATGCGTACTCTAGCGAATGAGATTGGACCAGAGGGCATTCGAGTGAATGCAGTCTGCCCCGGATATATCTACACGGCGAGGGTGGAACAGATTCTGGCAACCAACAAGTCTGCCAAGGAGAACTTAGAAACAAGTGTTCCGCTCGGCCGCATGGGCAAGCCGGACGAGTTTGGACCTGTCTGTGCTTTTCTATTGAGCCCTTTGGCCAGCTATGTTCATGGTGCATTGCTGTTGATTGATGGAGGGCTATACCGGGGAATGATGTAAGCCGCTCAATGTCAGTATATCCTGAAGGCATCAACATTCGGCCGTTTCCAACCAGCCTTGTCGTTATCGTGCCTAACAACATTGTGGAACGCGGCCATCTGGAAGGCAATCGAGTTCGGTATCACCTGTCCAAGAGCGCTCATAAGACCCAGACTTTCGGGCGTATAGAGATGAGATGCTCTCATCTTGAGCTTGTCAGTCAATACTTCCAGGTATCGCTCATCATCATCGCTTGGAGGGCTATCAGACACCAATACGGCAGAATCACCCTCATTGATTGATAGGACATGATGGTGTCTGAAGTCCTCCCTAAGCGCAGCAAAGCTCTGAACAACTGAGTATTCATTGAACTTCATCATCCCGATCTGAGCCGCAACATGGTTTGGTCCATCCGAGATTGTGTATGTAGGGCTATCCGGGACCACAACCTCAGAGATCTCCTGACCCACATCCTTGGCCCATTTCACCATCTGCCTACCTTTCTGCTCCAGCTGATGAAGATCACGACTGATCTGGCTGTCAGGCCGATCTTGATGTATCACAGCCAATTTGAGAAGATATGCCATTGCTGTAGTCGTGACTGACGAGGGGCTAATGTTGTAGTGATCCACACCAGATTGGGTCAACCAGACCCGATCCGCATACTCAGTCGCTTTGCCCTTAGGATCATCTGTAAGAATCACAGTACTTGCATTGGCTGCTCTAGCAGTCTTGAGTGCATCAATCGTAGTGACACTCCTTCCAGAGGCACTCACCCCGATCACTACACAATTTTCACCGAGCTGAACCTGGGAGATTGCCAGTGGGGACAAAGCAACAGCATTGAGGCCTATCCCAAGAAAGCCCCATCTTCCGTATTCGGCCACGGCATAGGAATCCCCACATCCGGTTAGGACGATAAGTCGTCTGTCTTTGAGTAGGTCAACATCACCATCATCTACACCCCTCAAAGTCTCAGATATGGAAACCTCCTGTTTCTTGATTGCCTCATAACAAGCGTCCAAGAAGTCTGTCATCTGGCCACCTCTTACCAATATCCCGGATACAGGTTGATTCCTCCAGGATTCGGTCCTTCATCTTAAGAGTACTCCTCACCGCCCACTACCTTTGATGAGGAGGTCACTAGAACCGGAGGTTCTTGTCATGAATTGTTACTACTCTCGAAGAACCTTGGCTATCTCAAGCACCCTTGTGTGAGGTGCATCGAGGAACTTGTAGGCTTCACCAGTACTCATTGCCAATTCAGACTCTCTGAACGCCACAAGGTTCTCCTTCGAGTCAAATACAAAAACACCGCCTGCACGGTCAGTCGACTCGTCAAGGACGTAGTACTTCTGTATCAGGCCCTCGACCTGTAGATAGCGATCGGTTCTTTGCTCGGACACCTTCTTTATTTCTTCCAGAGGCAGTCCAGATTTGAATAGGAATATCAAGAGATACATTGCAATTCACTATAGTTAATAAACATTGGTTCCTTTTCTATGTTTCAGTATGGCATGAAGACTATGGGTGTCTGTTTCTTCGGCCAGGATTCGAACCTGGCCATCAAGAGGGGATTCTAGGAAGTGTGGCGTACAATGGCCTCAATTATCCGTGGTTCCACCTCAGTTGGTATACTATGACCCATACCTTCAATGATCATTAATTCCGCTCCGGGAATGGTTTCGGCAGTGTCTATTCCGCCTTCAACAGGAATGAGTGGGTCTGCATCACCATGAATAATCAGAGTGGGTGTCCTGACATCTTTCAGAGCGTCATTCCGGCTACCAGAGGCGAGAATAGCCGCCAATTGTCGTCCCGTTCCGTAAGGATAGTAGCAACGGTCATACGTGCGTCCAGCACGCTCACGGACGAGCTCTTCATCTACGGGGAACTTTGGACCATTGAGTAAGCGCCATATTCCGAGTGTGTAGTCAATATACTCGGCACGGTCAGAAGGTGGACGGGCCACCAATATGGACGCCACCTCTGGCCTCGGCTGTGGTAGATTGGGATTGCCTGTCGAGGACATGATGGAGGTCAGAGTTCGGATTCGTTCAGGATGGTGGATTGCGATGCTTTGAGCGATCATTCCTCCCATCGATGCACCCACGATGTGAGCTTCATCGATCTCTAGGAAGTCAAGCAGACCCACGGCATCAGATGCCATGTCTGATATTCTGTAAGGCACTTCTACTGCCTTTCCCCCTACTAGTGCCGGTATATTCGCTAGCCCTGCATCATCGAACTTAGTTGACAATCCGACATCTCGATTGTCGAAGCGAATTACCCAGTATCCCTCGGCGGCCAGTCGCTTGCAGAAGGCATCATCCCATTGAATCATCTGCATTCCTAACCCCATTATGAGCAGCAAAGGCGTGCCGGAGGTGGCTCCGAAAGTGTCGTAGGCAATCTCGATATCACCTACCTTGGCTGTAGCCTCTCCACTATTCGGTATCTCTGGCATGGTCATCTCTCCAGCTAATCTGGACTAATCCGGAGGGCCAAGTCCTATGTATCTTTTTACAAACCTGTCCGATTGAGAAAAAGATGGCGCCCCCGCCGGGATTTGAACCCGGGTCTCAAGAGTGACAGTCTTGAATGCTAGGCCGAGCTACACTACAGGGG
>JBHLRV010000100.1:0-5960 GCA_048882205.1 Candidatus Thorarchaeota archaeon
AACGCCTCTTCGATCATGGCCATGAAGACCTCTGAAGCTGCAAAGGTGAAATGAAACATTGCCCAGATTATGACAAGAAAGATTGGCAGTCCGAGGTAGCGATGAAGAAACACACTGTCAAGAAGGTCGCTGAGAATCCACTTTTCTTGTCCAGGTTCGTAGACTTCACATAGGATGTCCCCAATGATCTTATACCTCTCATCAGCCAGGAGGATTTGAGCATCAATATCGTCTGGAATCGGCGCTTCCAGCTCTTCCTCGCTCAGTTGGTGGGGAGCGTTCACAATGACACCTCCAAGACTCTCTCCCGAATGATGGGATTCTGAATCATCAGGAGAATCTCATCATCTCGCTCCAAGACTCTCAGTGCAAGCCAACGAGGCGGGAATCTATCGAGAAGCGCCTTCTCCTCGCTCATTATATCGACAATCTGGTCTAGTTTGTCCTCGACTCTCTTGCTATACTTGATGGCGGGTGGTTTCAAGGCTTCATACTCACCGTGGTGATGATGCCTCGGGTGATAGTGTAGGAGATCTTCTTCGTTTGGTTCTCCAGCCACATGGTCAGCCTTGTCAACATCCTCTTTCGAGTTCCTTAGGACATGATCGGGAGTTGCCTTCAGGATGGCGTCCTTCAGATCCTCCATGCCCTCTCTCCTCGTAGCAGTAGTAACCACTACCGGTGTTCTGATTCTGTTCGACAAGGCGCCTACGTTAATAGTGTCTCCTCTGGCTCTTACAACGTCATGCATGTTCAGAACCACCACGAGGTTCAACTGCATCTCGAGGAGGAGAAGTGTGAGATACAGGTTCCTCTCAAGTTGAGACGCATTGAGAACATCAACTACTACATCTGGTCGATGGTCAATCAGAAACTGTCTTGCGACTTCCTCATCTTCTGATAATGCGCTCAGACTGTAGACACCTGGGAGGTCAACTACTTCAAACTCGTAACCCCTGTGCACGAAGTACCCTTCCTTTCGTTCCACAGTCTTGCCTGGCCAATTGCCTGTATGCTGTCGGGAGCCTGTGAGATTGTTGAAGACCACAGACTTGCCTACGTTGGGATTACCAATCAGAGCAATCTTGATCTTCACCTGACTACGAAACCTCCTCGACGAGTATTCGGCTGGCCATTCCGTGGCCAAGTGCGATTCTTGTTCCCCTTACCTCCACAAGTACGGGACCATGGCCTCTCCCTTGAACGACTGTGAAGATACATCCTTTCGTTATGCCTAGGTCCATCAGTCTTCTCATCAGTCCTCTGCCCTCAGGTCGGTGAGAGTCACGGAAGCGGCAGTCCTCATCAGGAGTAGAGTGACGATCTCTGCGCGTCCTGTGACGTCCTCTCCCTAGTGAGTGCCTGCTTGGACGCAGCCCCTCGATGCCAACGAGTACACACTTGGTGCCCGGACTTACAGCTGTGAGCCTCCTCAGCTGTTGTGAGTCCATTGCAGGCGTCACTTCGTCCGACATGGCATCTGCTCTCCAAGTTTGTCTTTCCAACTGAAGCATATGAAAGTTAGATGACTCTAACATTCTATGAGGAAGTGTCATCTAGATATAAGACTTTTCTAAACGGCTTTGTCACAGCAATTGCATATGCACCGTAAGCGTTACATGGACATGGAAACGTGTCTAGGGAGGAGAGGAAAATGTCCTACTACAAGACTCCTATCAAGTATGGTGCATCTCTTGTAGACGAGTTCATTCCAAGAACATTGGAGGATGTTGCGGTCCTCCAAGTTGAGGAGTACAAACCAGACTTTGATGATTTCGAAGCCAAGTTTGAGCAGGTGCTTGAAAGCCCAATTGGTTCGAGGTCTTTCAACGAGCTCGCGCAGAAAGTCTACGAGCCCGGCAAGACAATAATGTTCATCGTGGACGACAATACTCGTCCCAACATACATACGAGAGTCTTGCTACCACGTGTTGCGGCGAGATTGCTGAACATCGGCGTTCGAAAAGAGGACATCAAGATAATAGTGGCCAGTGGTTCCCACAAGAAACCGTCTAATGAAGCTATTGAGAAGAGAATACTCGGGTCTCAGATATATCAGGAATGGAAAGACCACGTCTTGCTTCATGATTGTGACGCGGGAAATCGAGAGCTTGGCAAGACATCAAGGGGCACACCGATATTCATAGACGAGCAGGTGATGAACGCATCATTGCTCATTCCGCTCTCTGACTCTGAGTACCACTACTTCGCTGGACAGGCAGGTACTGTGAAGCTTTTCTGTCCAGGAGTTGCAGGACGAGAAACCATCCGCGTGAACCATCCACGAATGTTTGACTTGGAGCGAGGATTTGTACCTGGGTGCAGACTTGGCAATGTTGAGGGCAACCCGGTCATCGAGGACATGATTGAGATCGCATCGAACGTGAAAGAGAAGCTCCCTATGTTCTGTGTCGACACAATCGTGAACCATGGAGAGATCGTCTATCTCCAAGCAGGCGACCTTATTGAATGTCACAAGGCAGCGGCCGGACCGCTGAAGAAGCTGAGGGTCGTAGAAGTGGAGGAACCAGGAGACATTGTGTTCGTGTCTGTTGGTGAGTTGGGATTGAACCTGTACCAGGCAGGAAAAGGCATCCATGCCGCCTGGAATGCTGTGCGGCACGATCTGAAGGGCTGGATTGTCCTGCTGGCTCCATGTCAGGAAGGTATTGGGAGCGAAGGATATGAAGAGGCTATGATGGCGTCCAAAGACATGATGGTGAAGGACGCCCTCAAGTTCACAATACAGACATACGGCACTGAGGAGACTTTCAAGATTGGGAATCAGAAGCCACCTGACCTGTTCAGGATATTCCTGGATGTTGCTGAACACAACATCAAGGTCGTAACGCAGCTGGATCCGAAAGAGCTCTGGGATATCTACAGGATGGAAGGGATGAACCCTGAAGGTCCCGATGACGCTCAGAGAATCATGCGCGAGTTGGTTGATAGGTTCATTCGCGAGAACCCAGACATTCCCAATCCGAGGGTGTATGTGCTTCCTGATGCAGGACTACTAGTAAATGTCAAGAATCGTCCCAAATAGCTTGACTCTCAGGCTTGGTAGTAGGTCTATATGGCGAGAGGGCATATGGGACTGCAAACGCACCATAGATCAACCACAGCCAAGTCTTGAACACGTAGAGATAGATGAACGAATCAATCTCATTCGCTGGAACTAGCATCATCTCCGGACCTGGCATGGTTGGAATTGGGAATAGAGATCCGGCGGGGGCACTGGTCCACATCACCACGCTGCTCCAGTCACCCGTCATGGTCAGGGTGCAAGGAAACATCCATAGCAAATAGAGGAAGAGAGAGCCGACTAGGATCCTCAACAAAAGGGTCCTACTAGACAACTCCCGTCTGACCCACCTGAGCCGCACTTATGTGCACCTTACCTAGGCATCAGTTCCTCTTGGCGGTATTAAGCGCTAGTACCTCAGCAAGTGGTTCGAGCATGTGGCTAAGACCTTTGGAGCAGGTTCTGACTCTGAAAGTATTGCGGATCCTGCCTAGCCTATCTTCCAGGTTGGACCATCCTTCGTGTCGGCAATGACGATTCCAAGCTCTCCTAGTCTATCTCGTATTCTGTCAGATGTGGCGAAGTCCTTGGACTTTCTTGCCTCTTCACGGAGTTCCAGCAGAAACTCCACGACACCTTTCAGCGCTTCGGCTGCCACCCCGGAATCCTCAATCTCTTCTGCAGCAAAATCTATGCCCAATATGCCCATCAACTCCACAAGAGTGGCGAGAGCCTCTCTAAGTACGGCCGCGCCTCCCACATCACTCGTCAGAGTGTTCATCTCTCTGACGAATGTGAAGATCTCAGCAAGAGCTCCGGGTGTGTTGAAATCGTCGTCCATCTCCTTCTCAAAGCTGACTCTTACTTTCTGGATTGCCTTTGACAGCTTATTGTCGACCTCAGACTCTCTACTGCCCGTTCTCTCAAGAATTGAGATTCTGCCCCGAACGTTGTCAGCCGCGTTCTTGATTCTCTCTACTGATTGAGTAGCCTGTTTGAGAGCATCATCATTGTAGTCTAATGGCTGACGGTACTGCCCGGACACAAGGTACAGTCGAACAGCTTGATGGTCGTACTGATCAAGCACCTCTCTAGCAGTGAAGAGATTGCCTTCTGACTTGGACATCTTCTCAGCGTCGAGAGTGAGGAAACCATTGTGCAACCAGTACTTGACAGGCGTGTCAATGCCATAGGCGGCTGCTGACTGGGCTATCTCGTTCTCGTGGTGTGGAAATATCAAGTCCTGCCCACCACCATGGATGTCGAATGGCAAGCCCAGATAGTGCTTCCCCATCACGGAGCACTCGGCATGCCAGCCTGGTCTTCCTTTGCCCCATGGGCTGTCCCAAGATGGTTCTCCTGGTTTTTCGGCTTTCCAGAGAGCAAAGTCGCGTGGATCTTGTTTCTTCTCATCTATCTCCACGCGTGCCCCCGCAGACAACTCATCTGTGGATATCCTGGAAAGAACACCATACTTCTTCCACTCGCTCACATCGAAGTAGACGTCGCCGTCCACAACGTAACCTTTGCCGTTCTTCACGATGAGATTTACCATCCCTACAATGTCATCCATATGTTCAGTGGCACGAGGGTAGATTATCGCCGGTTTGAGATTCAGTTGTTTGGCTATCTTCAGGTACTCTGCTATGAATCTGGCCGCAAGCTCACCAATTGTCGTGCCATCTTCATTGGCTCGATTGATCATCTTGTCGTCTACGTCTGTGAAGTTTGTGAGATAGTAGACTCTGAATCCTTTGTACTCTAGGTAGCGACGGATGGTGTCAAAGACGGAGAAAGACCTAGCATTGCCTATGTGAGGATAGTCATAGACAGTAGGACCACACACATACATGCGAACGTTGTTTCCGTCAATTGGTTTGAATTCTTCTTTTGACCGTGTCAGTGTGTTATAGACTTGTAACATTGTCACTACCTGACTGAGAGACTAATACGTTCCATAAAAAGACGTCTGCAAGTATTGCCCCAGAGTGGTCTCTGGAGGATAGCGTCTATATTGATAAGAGAGCAGGTCAGTCTTACCGCTAGAAGGCAGGAGAGTACGACGAGCGTGGCGTCTGGCCCGAGAACAGTTCTCGAAGCGATCGAGAATCTCTGCAAGGAGGAACGTAACGAAGAGGCCGAATCACTTCTGAAAGAGGCCCTTGAGTCCAATCCAGAAAATCTCGATTTGAAGACAATGCTTGGTATCGTTCAGTCACGGCTCCACATGGATGAGGATGCAGAAACTACTTTGAGGTCAGTGCTACAGGCAGACCAGAATCACGAGGACGCAGTTTGTGCCCTAGGGCGAATTCTGGACCAATCACTGAGATCTAAAGAGGCTGAGCGAATGTACAGAGGTCTTCTGACTAGGAGGCCCGAGAGCCATTGTGCTCTTGACGATCTCTGCAGACTCCTCCTTTCTGAAGGCCACGAACAGGAGGCACTTCTTCTCGCTCGGAATCACACCAAAGGCTTTCCGAAGGATATCCATGCATATGACGGGCTGAGGTATGTGCTTGCCGCTTTTGAGGAGAGCCTGGTTTTGGCTGATAGTCAAGACCAAGAGAATTCGAGGAGGCTCACGGAGAATCTGCTTGAGCAATTCGATCTCATTCTCAGAATAGAGAATCAAGTTGATTCCAAGTGGTTTGAAAATGAGGAGCTGTTTCAGAATCTCAAGGAAGACCTTATGCGGATTTCTCAAGAGCTCGAGCACTTGCTCAACACGCTCGAGGGCTATGAGGTATCTGTGGACGATAGGCTTCGAGAGCGTGTCAAACAAGCAATCAGTATCGCAAAACGACAGCGTCAGAACGGACACGGCCGATGATTACTACTGCCACTTATAGGCAGCTATCTTAATACTTTCAGGTGTTTCCTTTTCGCTGAGGAAAATCAAGTCTTGATCGTGTTCCTGGAGCAGCCAGATGTT
>JBHLRV010000101.1:0-5951 GCA_048882205.1 Candidatus Thorarchaeota archaeon
AAACATGGAACACGCTATCCCACAATCTCACTTAGTCCTCCTCTCGGGCTGCTATACATCGCTGCCTATTTGAGAGACAACGGGGTCGAAGTCAGACTTGTAGACCAAAATGGAGAGAGAGCATCTGATGAAGAAGTCTTGAGAAGAATCGAAAGATTCTCGCCTAAAGTCCTCGGCTTCTCTACAATGGCTTGGCAGGCATCAAAAGCCGGCTCTCTAGCTGCAGAAGCCAAAACGAGGCTGCCTGACTCACATATAGTCATGGGCGGCATCCATGCAACGTTGAATCCTTTACGTATGATGAAGAAGTATCCCCAAATCGATTCAATAATAGCGGGAGAAGGGGAATTGTCCGTACTCAAGCTTCTGAAAGCATTGGAGCTGGATGAGGATTTGAAGACGGTACCAGGCATCTATTATAGGGAAAACGGACGCATCAAGGCTGGCGCTGCTAGACACTTCATCACGGATCTTGACTCTTTACCATTTCCTGCTAGAGATCTTGTTAGACAGGATTGGTATGGTCAAGTTGAGGGGATGGATTTTCCCAACCTTACAACCGTGGTTTCATCACGAGGGTGTCCGCATTCATGCTCATTCTGTTGCTGTAGCTCCTTTAGTGGAAGAAGATGGCGAGCTAGAAGCCCAGAGAATGTGGTTGACGAGATTGAAGAGTTGTTAGCTGCAGGGTACAAGACAATCTTCTTTGTTGATGACAATTTTACAATGAATCGAAAGAGAATCCATAAGATATGTCACATAATTAGGGAACGTAGGCTGGAGTTCGACTGGCTCTGTGAAGGCCGAGTAGACCAGACCAACTATGACACTATCAGAAACATGGTTGGAAGTGGGTGCAAGACTTTCTATCTTGGATTGGAAAGTGCAAATCAGAGGATGCTAGATTTGTACAAGAAAAAGATCACTCCAAGAATGTCCGAGCAAGCTGTGACAACCGCTCGAAGGGCTGGTGTTGATGTGATTCTTGCAACATTCATAATCGGTGGTCCAGGCGAAACAGCCAAGGAGATTCAGAATACTATCAATTTTGCACTCAAACTAGACATCGATTTCCCACAATTCAATACTCTGGTTGCGAATACTCGAACTGAAATCTGGAATCAGTTGGTGGCTCAGGGCCTCATTGATTCAGATGAGATGTGGGACACAGGCGTTTTCGTTTCAGACATCTATCCCGGTAATATTCCTACCGAGAAACTGATGAGGTTGGTCGCTGATGGGTATGATAGATTCCTCCATAGGGTGGGCTTTGTATTCAAACAGCTGTACAGAATCACGACTAGCAGGTTCAGAATGCGCATGCTTCTTCACAACATAAGAAATAGGCATATGTTGATGAAGTACGCAAAAGGAGAACTGTCTTCCGAACAATAGCTGATCTCCTTCGTCCTTCATTTGAGGAACTGATGTGGAAACTAGTGTTTCTGGATAAGTAGTGTCACTGTCCCACTCCTTTTGCTTAGCCCCTATCATTCTACTGATGCTGCCAAGTCCAGATCAGCTCTGGCATTATCAGGCTATTCCGGAGTTCAATATGGGTAGACTATTCTGTCAGAGCCCCATTCTCTGAGATTCGAGGCGGTTTCTTCGACAGGATATGTCTGGTTGCGGAGCAGTTATTGAATCTTCTCCAGTATTGTGGAGAACCAGTGAAACCCATCTTGCTCTAGGAGTGTTCTGTCTATAGCCGAACTTGGAATACTCACAATGGCTTTCCATTCTCTTCTGATAGGTCAGTAGCTTTTCTTTAGTTGCTCGGCAGCCTCTTTCTCTGTCGTATGCATCGAGCAGTTGACCAAGCCGATTTCCTTCCCCCACACTAATCCACTGGAAACACTCCTTGAGTACTGTGAGCAACCTCAATTATATGAAACACTCTACGTGTGAAGTACGATCGATGTTCTCATTGTGTCCAGCAGCCATCTGGGTCTTCTTCAATTGCCTGACGTAGCATGTTCCAAGTCCCATCCAACTGTCTAGCAAATCCCTTGGCGTCTACACTCTGATAGCCATCTATTTGGTCGGTTTTTCAGTATCAGCGGCTTTCAGCCAAATCCTTCGGATTCGACAAGTAGCCTTTGACAGCCATTGTGCTACCAAGTGTGTAAGTCGAAGGAGCAGTGCAATCGTTCGCATTAACTGAAGCTGAAAGGGTTTGCCCTTCTGTCACAGTTGAACACCCTTTTCATCATCTACATCCCGGAAAAGAGTAACTACTGATTCCGGTTGTAACGGTATTGCGATACACAGATATGCTCCCAAATCAGAACTTAGCATCCCAGCCATGACGTATAATGAATCGAAACCACTCAATGTGGGTGATCCAGCGCCCGACTTCGCATTACCATCCATTCAAGGCGAAACAGTGGAACTTCTGTCGCTGACAGGCAGTCCTATTGTATTGTTTTTCCTTACTGATACCTTCACTTACTTTTCACGTGGGTTCTCCGAGATTTTCGAAGCTCTTCACGAATCACTCAGCATGCTGGAAGTTACTATTGTTGGTGTATCCACCGAACCAGTGGAAGCTCTGTGCACATTCGCTGAAGAGGAGGACATACCATATATGCTGCTCAGTGACTTCGATCGTGAAGTGTCAAATGCCTATGGCACGCTCACAGACAGAATCGCAGGTCTGACGATGGTCACATGTGCAGGCCTGTTTGTCATAGACAAGGAAAGAAAGATTGCATTCAAGTGGATTCAGCATGAGCAGAGTACAGTTCCAGATGCTGACCAAATAGTCGACTTGGTTTCGAAGCTCCAGAGCGAACCAAGCAGCTAGAACCCACCAAGTTGCAGTATACTGAGGACCGCAATCTGGGAGAGAATATAACACAAGAGGAGAATTGTTCCTTCTCTCCGTGTCACACGCCAGTCCATCTTGATGATGTAGTAGAATAGAATTGAGATGAAGAGCGAGAGCCCAACTAGCAATCCTGCTGTGAGTGGGTCTATCGAAGTAGGACCAGCCAAGACCCCAAAACCCAATCCCAACGTAATTGTGACTATGTTGCTACCTATCACATTGCCAATCAAAAGTCTACCAAATCCCTTTCGTGCACTGTTCACAGAAACCATGACCTCAGGAAGAGAGGTGCCTAGAGCAATCACTGTTAGTCCTATCACACCCTCGCTTATCCCCCAGGAGAAGCTGATATTGACTGCTCCTTGGATGGCGAATTGTGCACCTACAACTACACCCAAAGCCGCGATAGAAGCGACGATGATTTCTTGGTAGGGTCTGCGATGCTCTTGCAGTGTCGGTCCATCGCCAACTTCTTGGTTGGCAGATTCATCAATGGATGACTCAGTCGGAGTGGGCCCGCGAGCAATTCCACGAAGAGTTGTGAGAAATCTCAATCTGATTAGGAAGTCGACGAACACCTTGAATTGGTAGCATGTTTCACATTCTTCTCGACTATCGTAGAGGAAGAGCAGATAGGTGACAAACAGTAGCAGCAGGATGATGCCTTCGTAGGCTATGATTTGTGATGGTGTGAACGGATCAAACACAGAGAATCCTAGGAAGAGCACAATGAAGATCATGATTTTGGCGTCTCGGTCAAGAATCACGGCATTTGAGGCCAAGGGCGCAATGATTGCGCTCACGCCGACCACCAGAGTCAGATTTGCCAAAACACTCCCGAGAACATTTCCGAATGCCAAGTCTGCGCTACCCGCAGCTATTGCAACAGAACTCGAAACTATCTCTGGCAAGGAGGTACCGATGGCCACAAGCGTGAGACCAATATACAGCTCTGAAACACCAGCCGCTCTCGCAAGCTTTGACGCTGCCTCAACGAAGTACTCGGACCCTTGACTCAGCATGATGAGGCCCAAGACAAGGAGTCCTACGTTGAAGATTGCTTCAAAGGCCTGCAAATCGACTCACCAGTGGCGTATGATGTAGCATGAGCCCTTATCATGAATCTATCCCTTTCCATTCGGTTCTATACTTCTGCCTTATATTGCAGATCCCTATTCAGTGCGGACAATCTTCGATGCGTGAGGTTGGAATAGGTTCCTGAGTCTCCAAGGATAGAAACACAAAGGTAGGACTCCCATGATTCCGATCAATCCCGCATCCACCACAATGTGAAGGATGTTTTGAGCAAAGAGAATCATGATGGCTGAATGGATTATGTTTGAGAGTACCAAGAAATCAACGAATAGCTTGTGCTCAGTTGGAGCTCTTGCTGCTAAAATCATCACAATGCCCATGGAGAAGTAGATACTGGTCATCATGATCTCTGTTGGAAGATTTCGCGGTAGGAACAGTAACTCATCTCCAAGGAGAAACGGTCCGATTGAAACTACAGTCATGCTCAGCAGTCCGAACAGATACAAGTAGTAAGACAAGAGTCTCTCTTTATCCACTTCAATCGCCTTATTTGGCCAATGAGAATACGCTTATGAATTCTTAAGTTGGGGAAACGATGACCCCATGAGCTTGAGCAGAAGTGAAGCCAGACTCCCTCAGGTCATCCACCAGACTTCTTCGATTTGAAATACTCCTTCATCGGTTTGAAGTAGAACTCTTTCCAACCCTCCTTGTACTCCTCTCCCTGACCATCTGGAATCTCTGTGTGAATCAAGAGAAGCTTGGTACCTTTGTCAACTCTCTTCAAGACAATCTCAACCACGGAATCCTTACTGCCAGAAGGAAAGTCGCTTGTACGCCATTTCTGGACAATTCTTTGCTCAGGCTCCAGTTCTATTGTCTTTCCCTCAACATAGCCGTCCCATGCTGTGAATGCTCCATTGATTCTCGGTTCGACTTCTGCTTCGCTACCTGTCATCTCGCTGTGTCCCTTACTGTCTAGCCATGCATCGTATACCTCCTTTGGCTCTGCAGGAATGGTCACATAGAGTCTTAGCCTCTCAGTCATACATATTTCTCCGTTCAGTCCGACTATGGCCCTTTCAATGCTAGATTCACCATATACTTTCCTTATGCGGCTAGGATACCATTTGATGACTCTATGTCTGACCCATTTCGCTCATGATTTGCATCTAGCATAGAGTAGTTAACTATAATTATGCACTCGAATGTTGTGATTGAGTTGAGCACTTGGGGTGATTCATATTCGTCGGTTCCACCATGGGATGTTGGTCATCCTCAGAAGGCGTTTGTAGAGCTAGTCAATCGTGGAGAACTAAGATCGTCAAGAGTCCTCGACATTGGGTCTGGACCTGGAGAGAACACTATATTTCTTGCAAAGAACGGTTTCTCAGCAGTGGGCATCGATTTCACTCCGGAGGCTGTTAGAATTGCGCGAAATCGTGCCATAGAACGCAATGTCGAAGTAGAGTTTGTACTAGGGGATGTTCTGAATCTTCAACGGTACTTCATGGAAGATGATTTTGACCACATCATCGACTCCGGCCTGTTCCATTCTATTCACCCGCAGAGTCTGAATAGGTTTGTCAGACAGATCAAACGAGTGCTGAAGCCCGGCGGGGTATACTATATGCTATGCTTCTCCGACAAGGAACCGCCAGGTCGGGGTCCAAGAAGAGTTTCTAGAGAGGAGATCATGGAGATACTGCAACCGGCCTTCACAGTTGACTACATTCGGGAAACGGTCTTCGAGTCAAGGATTCATGAGGGCGGTGCCAGAGCGTATCTCACTCGTGCTACGAACAGTAGAGCTACCTAAAGCGCAGAGAGCATCATCGAATCATCGAGTATTGCTGAACTTCTATGTGGTGAGCTACTTCACTTGAGTGCGTGGCTTTCTCGGCTTCTTTCGTCTTGACTTTTCGTCCTTCTTCTCTTCATGTAGGCATTCTTCGCACATTCTGTTTTCACCTCCCTGCCAGCAATAGTTTCATTGGGAAGTTGTATGGACCATATCATTGCTATACAAAACGAAGCATTTAAACTACAAAGTTCGTAGTATTGAAGTTGCTACTGGGGTTGAAAG
>JBHLRV010000102.1:0-5869 GCA_048882205.1 Candidatus Thorarchaeota archaeon
ATATGGCCGTGGGGATGTACGGCTCACTCCCGGCAGGCTACTACACTGTTCCCGACTTCGACTCGTACAATATCAGCGGAACATCTCTTCGCGAAACAATACTTGTCGGCAAGACAGCCTGCTATAGGTGTCCAGTTGGCTGTGGCAGGGTGATCGAAATCAAAGAAGGGAAGTACGCCACTGAGAAGTTTGCGGGGCCAGAATACGAGGTCACTGGTTCAATGGGATCGCTTCTTCTGAACGACGACATTGAGGCTCTGGCATATGCGAACAAACAACTGAGCCTTCTCGGGTTGGACACCATAACTGGCGGGAATATTGTGGCCTTTGCCTACTATCTGTTCATCGAGGGCAAGATAACATCGGAAGACCTTGACGGAATCAGTCCTAAGTGGGGTGAGATTGACTCAGCGCTAGCTTTGCTTGACAAGATTGCCAATCGAGAAGGCGTTGGGAACCTCATGGCGGAGGGTTCAACAGCATTTGGGGCCAAGTTCGGCTTTGAGAGTCTAGCCGCCCAAGTCAACGGCCTTGACTTGCCGATGCATGACCCCAGGGGCTTCTCAGGGTTGGCTGTAGGCTACGCCACGTCTCCACGTGGGGCATGTCATATGACGGCTGACATGTACACGGTTCAGATGGGGCAGATCAACGAGGCGCTGGGAATAGAGAGCAATCATAGATTTGACAATGAGGCCGTGATTGTGGCGAAACATCAGGACTGGAGATGCCTAACCAACTCGGCACTAATATGCAACTTCTTCCCGGTGATGGCAGAGGAACTGGTAGAGCTCTTCAAGATGGTCATGGGGTGGGATTCCTCGGTCGAAGAACTCGCTCTCACTGGAGAGAGGATTTTCACCATGATGCGGCTGTTCAATCTGAAACTGGGGTACGATGTGAAGAACGAGAGACTGCCTGAGATAGTCTTGCAGCCGCTGGAAGGTGCAACAGAAGGACATGTTCCTGATGTAGAAGCTCAACTCGACACTTGGTACAAACATCGCAAGTGGAGCAGAAAGACGGGCAAGCCATCGAAGAAGAAGATCGAGAAGCTCGGTTTCACCAAGCTGCTACCGCGACGCAAGTAATTCAACTATGACAGATCCGACAGGTTTCCTAGGATTGACTTCAGTAGATTGTACAGGACACCTACGTCAGAAATCCTGAGTTTCTCATCCGGGGTATGTGGGTTCTCTATACGTGGCCCGATTGACACCATTTGCAGTCCGGGAATCTTTGCGCCAGCAATGCCGCATTCAAGTCCAGCATGAATTGCTTCAACCTTCACGCTCTTTCCAAGCCCGTTCTCGTAGTATTTCCTGACAAACTCCAAAAACGGACTGCCGGGGTTAGGCGCCCATCCTGGATAGGGTGGTTTCTTCTCCACCTCCCACCCACCGATTTTCCCCAGGTCACCAAGAGCCCTTCGAAACGACTCTAACTCGTCGTCGATGTTCCCTCTAGCCGATAGATGCAAAGTCACAGCATTCCCCTCTGTTGTTACGATTGCCAGGTTGTTGGACGTTTCAACAAGACCGTCAACTGCGGGAGAGAATCGTACTGGACCATGAGGCAACGAGTGAACGGTGCGCACGATCTTCGCTGAGTCATCAACGGAAAAAGAGGCTTCAGATTCGACCTTGTTCAGTTTGATTTCAAGGTTGGGCTCGTGGACTTCTGCCCCCGAGACTGGACTTCGATAGTAGTTGAGAATAGAATCACGCTCAGAAATCAGGACTTCTTCGGCCCGTGAAGCTCTATCAGCCGGCACTCCGAATATAGCTGTTGAATCGCGTGTTATTGCATTGGCTTTGTTGCCACCGTTCCAGCCACTTAGCATTACTCCAGTTTCAAGGATTAGCCTCGACAGAATCCTTGCCACTAGCTTATTCGCATTGGCACGGGGCAGATGGATGTCGACGCCTGAATGACCTCCAAGCAACCCTGAAACGGTCAACTCAAAGAAAGTCATCGGACCTGTAGGCTTAACACGCTCGAGATTCTTCTTTAGGATCAAGTCACCCCCACCGGCCGAGCCTATTGTAATAGAACCCAGTTCCTCGGAGTCAATATTGATCATCAGCTTACTTTCTATTCCGAGCTTCTCGGTATCGAGGCCGAATGCTCCGACAAGACCGGTTTCCTCATCGACCGTTGCCAAGATCTCTAGTGGGCCATGCTCCACTTCGGAGTCGACTAGCAGGGCTAGTGCTATTGAAAGACCAATCCCGTTGTCTCCTCCAAGCGTTGTGCCGTCTGCGTCAATCCATTCCCCATTGTCTTGGACGCGGACTGGAATTGGCTCATTATCAAAGTCGAAGCCGTCCGGTCGATCGGTTTCACAGACCATGTCCATGTGACCCTGAAGAAGAATATGTGGAAAGGCCTCCTTTCCCTTCGTGGCAGGCTTCTTGATCAGAAGGTTTCCAGTCGAGTCCTCAGTAATCGTGATGGCCATACCTATTGACTTCGACTGCTCCGAAACCCATTCCTTGATCCTAGCGCGAATCTTCTCTTCTTTCTTGGACGCACGTGGAGTTTGAGTGAATACGTCTTCGAATATCTTCCAGACCAACTTCGGTTCCAGATTCTCGAGGACCATCGGTATATCTCCGTTGAAACCCAAGAGAGAAAGCCCTCTATTAAGCTTCTCACACAGAGTACTGAACCAGACATCTTCAGAACTCTCGGAATCCTTTTCATCGGTCTTGCACAATGCCGTCCACCGAATTGGAGGATCGCGCTTTGCCATTTGACCCAGAGATTACGATATTGTTGCGGGACCTCATCCCTTGGGCAGGAGAAGTCTTCAAACTGATCAGTGAAGTGGGTGATTTTCTATTCTACATGGCTGTCATACTGATCGCATACTGGACCTTTGGAAAAAGAGAGGCTATTCTCACTTCAGTTGTGATGATGGTTTCACTCGTTTCCAACTACTGGTTGAAGTATGCTATAGCAAATCCAAGGCCACCCAACACTCCCCCGAACAACTATTGGTATGAAGGTGTTGAAGCAACGAATTTCAGCACACCCAGCGGACACGCACATAACTCAGCGACCTTCTACGGTTGGATTTCAGCGAAAGCAAAGACATGGTGGATGCTGTTAGTTTCCGTCATTCTCGTATTTCTAATTGGTCTGTCAAGGGTCTACCTTGGTGTACACTATCTAGGAGACGTGTTGTTGGGTTGGGCCATAGGAATCGCAACGGTGTTGGTCATCCTCCAGATTGAGAAACCACTCACGAACTTCGCATCTCAATACAAGTCACAGTACCTCTGGCTGAATCTCTCAGCCTTCGCGTTTGTTTTGACACTCATCAGCTCCTTTCTCCCATACCCACCAGACGACAATTTCGGAGCATATGGTGGACTAGTAATGGGACTAGGAGTTGCAGTCCCGCTGGAACAGAAGTACGTAGGCTTCGCAGCGGGGTCTGAAATCAGACGTTCAACGATGGCCGTTCGGGTGGTAATCGGGCTGGTGCTGGCAATAGGTTTGATGCTGGGTCTTTCTGGATTGCTGCCGACTGCCAATATCTGGCTGAGAGCTCTCCGCTACTTCCTCGTGGTTCTCGTTGGTGTCTTCGTTTGGCCCCTCTTATTCAACAAAGCAGGATTGTGACCGAACGAAGGTATAGGTCGGGTTCTCCTAGTCGAAGGTCAACCTATCCTACGACTCTCTAACAAATGACGGCTCCCAACAAGCGACAATAATCAGTCACGATTCCGTGCCAGTTGTATTGTTTACCTCGGTAGATTCAATAGACGCAACTAGATGGAGAAACTCTGGTGAGTTCCATGCTTGAGAAGTTCAGTACACCGTTGGCCAGTCCATTCTATCCGAAACCGCCATACCTCTACAAGGACGCAGAGCTGTTCCTTGCCCTTTTCAACCCGACAGAAGAGTCCATCGAGAAGATGCTACCAGATCCTCTGAAACCATCTCAACTACCACTTGCGGCTCTATTGTTCGGCAAGATGCCATGTGTGGAAACTGGGACTTTCATAGAGTCAGCCCTCCTCGTGCAGTGCCTATTTGAAAA
Source organism: Candidatus Thorarchaeota archaeon (assembly GCA_048882205.1). Classification (GTDB taxonomy): domain Archaea; phylum Asgardarchaeota; class Thorarchaeia; order Thorarchaeales; family Thorarchaeaceae; genus SMTZ1-83. The sequence continues at coordinate 4,052 of JBHLRV010000102.1, forward strand.
CCTTCAAACCGGAGAAGAAGAGGTGGGAGTCTATTTCTCACACAACTATGTGGATACTGACATTGCCCAAGCTTGTGGGAGAGAGATATGGGGATATCCTCGCAAGATTGCCAAGACCTCGATGAGATGGAGAAAAGACACTCTGACAGCATCAACCAAGAGGAATGGAAACACACTGTTCAAGGCCAAATGCAAGTTAGATGACGAGGGTGAGTGGATTGACAGCGGTCCAAATGTCAATTTCAAAGTCATTCCGAGTGTGACAGGGGACTCATTTGACCTAGCAGTCGTCACCGCGGCATACCTGACCTACGACATTCGCAACGGTCGCTCGGGCGAGGTGGATCTAGAATTTAATGGTGGGCCAGAAGATGACTTCAGCCTCGTTGAGATAGAAACACCGATGCTTGGGCTCTACTTCGACTGCAACATAACACTACCAGCTGGCAAAGTTGTTTCAAAGCTGAGGCTTGACTAATCAGAACTCAACCCAGCCAAAATACGCAAGAATCGAGGTCAAGGCAACAACCTCTCTTTCAGGCATCTGAGTCATCTCAATGATGTCACGAATTGTGCGTGTGCCACTCGCACTCTGCTGGAGAATCTCCAGCTTCACATCGACTTCGCCTACGCGCCAAGGAATAGGATCTCCTTCGTCAAGCGACTTCGGAACCGAGTCGAGGCTGATGTTGACGAGCGGCAATTCTTTGATCACTGCAAGTGCGAAGTTCTTGTAGCGGCGAATGTCTCCGATATCATCTCGGAGTGCCAGCCTATACTCCTTCTCAAAACCATGGAGCATCTTTACTAGTCGGTCCCTGTATACCGATTCCTCGTGTCCGCTTGTAAGCCCCATCAGGCCAATTGAGATCTCTCCGGGTTCAAAGATATAGGAGAAATTTGACCAACGAATTGACCGTATGTCATCGCCAGTGAACTGCATGATGGCTCGGAGAAGCGCTGCCTTGACATCATGGTTGACGTCCGTGGATCCGTCGTACGGGACGTAGAGAAGCAGCTCCCCACCGTCTATGCCAAGGAACATGATATGCTGGATGGGAGTCACGTCAACCGAGCCGCTCAATTTTCGCAATCCACACTAGTTTATGGATAGCCAGACCCATATTCAGTTCAAAAAAGAATGTTGCGTCTATCTAGCTCAAGGTTCTTGCTCTATAGATACTCAGAAGCTTCAATCTGTGCCAGCTTGACTCCTGCGCTGTGAGAATAGTGATTGTATAGATAGAAACAAGCCAAGCCTAGCAGTCCAAGCACACCGTATGCCGCAAACGTGCCAATGACTGGACCGTAAAGGGGACTCAGAAAGAGCCCTGATCCGACAACACCATAGATGCCTATGTAACCCACCAAATAGGGCACCAGTTGTGCTCTTAGCATTGACCACCCTCTGATAGGCATTTGGACTGGCGCTCCTCGTTGTCTTAGAACCATTCTCTCCGCTTTGAAATCGCCACCCATGGCTGCTGCGTTCGCTGCAATGGCTCCGGCCGCCAGGCAGATGAAGAGGCAAGCGATAGGCACTCCCGGGACGAAAGGTAAGATGGTGGGACTAATGAAGAGCAGCAAGACTGAAACTACGATACTAGCTACCAAGACAAATGGTACGGCGCTTATGACCTTGCCCTTCACGTAATCAGCCATGTTTGTGGCGGCCAATTGTAGATTCATCAGGTTCCTGCCTTCGTATACAACCTCATAGCCTGCGAAATACACTCCGTAGGACACTGCAAAAGGGACTGCGGCAGCGAGGATAAGCACTGGAGAAAACTCCATAGCCATCTCACCTACAGCTACGAA
>JBHLRV010000103.1:0-5847 GCA_048882205.1 Candidatus Thorarchaeota archaeon
GACCTACTCAGTTCATCGGATGATAGAACAGCTCGGGCACAATCCAGACCTCCTTGCGGAAGCGCCTAAGCAGCCACTGATGAAAGTGCCCGATGAACTCAGAGAGCCACTTCAGAGAGCCCTCTTCGAGAGAATGGTCCTTCATTTGGCAGTCATAGACCACTGGGCCAGAGACAAGGGTCCAAGGTACAAAGTAAGTACTCAAATCGGCTCTCTGGATAGCACAATGCGTGACTATGCACAGTCAGTCAGAGAGCAGTTTCAAATCGGCGCTTTGAGAGCTGCTATTCAGCTGGGTAGTATGGATGATCCGATTAGACTTCGAAGGATGACAGCATCTCTAGGTGCAGAAGATCCTGACAACTTAGGACATGCGTTCATTATGCCAGTGTCGCTCCTCTTTGAACTCCCTCACTTTGACTTCAAGCTCCCATACGAAGCTACACTGTGGCACTTGACCGAGTATCTAGTAAGGAAGGTTCCGAAGAAGCAGCCAGACCGGTTCCGCGTAGACACTCAGATGGATAGATTAGCAGGACCAACAGGCCTGACGAAACACAAGAACCTCTTTGCCAATGCTGTGATCGAGTATGGGATTCTTGGTCACAATGGCATCTTTGCCCACAGAATCGCTGTTGCCGCTGACATGGGTTACGTTCATAGTGATACGGTCAAGTGGTTGTTGGAAAAACTTCGCAAGAACATTGGCAGAAAGCCTTTGACTAGAGCACAGACTTCAACAGAGAGTCTCATTAGAGAAAGATCTGGAACGGACTGGGATAGACTACCTAGTGGGATAGACCTGCCGGACTCAGGCAGAGTCAGGCTCTGGCTGGTCAAGAACGCATCCGACTATTGGGACGGGATGATGGACTTGAACTCATCTGTCTATGAGGAGATGATCCCTGACATTGCCAGGGGCGACTGGCCAGTTGTCAGAGCTGCTCAATATGCAATGCCCACGGTCAATGGGGCACCGGGAGCAGCACATGTGACTATCTTCACCCATGCTGTGTGGTCACTCGTGGACTATGGATTGATTGAGAGCCCATTGGCCGCTCTTCAGACGCATAGAATGCTAAGACAGTATCTCAGGGGAAGATAGACAAAGGGCGGCTGGGGAGAGAACCAGACCATCCAAAGAACTCTACTTTGCGTCACCCGTTCTATAGGACTCTGCAAGTAGGTCGGGGATGTAGCGGGTCTGAATATCAGTGTCCTCAAGGATGTCGGTTATCTGGATTGTGCAGAAGGGACACTCAGTAGTGACCATCTCCGCACCTGTGGCCTCGATGTATTCCTTCTTCGTGGTGGCAATCTTCTGTGACAGCTCCCTCAGACCTGCACGGACACCGCCTCCTGCACCACAACATCGATTCCGATAAGGATCCTCAATGTATTCTACGCCAGGGATCATCTTGAGCAATTCGACCGGCTCGTCATATACGTGCTGACCCCTACCGAGGTGGCATGGTTCGTGGTACGTAATCTTCAGCTTGATTTCACCCTTGGGAGGAACAATGTTCTCCTTACCAACGACTCGAATCAGATACTCTGCGAGATCATAAACACTGTATTTGGGAGGTTCGCCACGCTCTTCCTCAATCAATGGGCGATGGTCCTCACGCAGGGTCTTCCCGCAACCAGCACACGCAACCACCACAGTATCAAGGTCATACTTCTTTGCCGTTTCCTCGAATATCTCAGTGACTCGTCGCGCAGCAGCCTCGGCCGTGCTCAGATCACCGGTCCTGAAAGCTGGGCTTGCACAGCACCACTGCTCCTTTGGGACAATAACATCTACACTGTTGCGGTTCAGGACATCAATCAATGCCTTACCTGTGTTCTGCATCCTGTAATCAATGAGACAGCCTGTGAAGAAGGCGACTCGACCACGCGGATTGTCCACTAGAAACTCTGCGGTTTCGATGTCTTTCAGAAGAGGAGGTTCCTTCTCGGGGACTGCCCTACCAGTTGCCTTTATCGAGTCAATGAAGCCCTGTTGACCAGGAGCTAGAGGATACCCCGCCTGAACGGCCTTGGCACGGAGAAGCTCGACGGCCAGAGCAGGGACGTCGATTCTCTTCGGACAGATATCCGTACACATCTTGCACGTAGTACAGCTGTATACAGACTCATTTATCGCCATGGCAACACGGTCTTCGACATCGCGCGGGTCGAGTTCTAGTCGTGCAATCTGACGGATGATCATCGGTCCGGGATAGTCCCACGTTTCATGGACAATAGGACAGTTTGACAGGCAAGCGCTGCATTCAATGCATTTGCGGATCTCTCTTACCTTCTCAATCTCCTCGGCGTGAATAATCTCGGGTCGTTCGGGCTTCCTGTCGCGAGCTACGTAGGGCCTGATGCGTCTAAGCCTAAAGGTAACTTGGGCCATGTCTACTACGAGGTCCTTAATGACAGGCATCTTCTCTAGTGGCTCAATGAAGAGATTCTCATCAGGGTCAACCTTTGTCCTGCATGCAATCCTGGCTGTCCCATTTACTTTCACAGCACAGGATCCGCACTGGCCACCTCTGCATTCCCACCGAAATGCCAAACTAGAGTCGTACATGTCCTGCACATATAGAAGAGCATCAAGCACCGTCATCCCTGGCTCGTATTCCACGTCGAAGTCTTGGAGGTGAGGTTCGTTGTCAAGGTCGGGATTGTACCTGAAGACTTTCGCTTTGATTGTCGTTGCCATTCTGTGCTCCTCCGCTATGGTGGCGTAATTGTAGTGATCACCAGGTCTTCTTTTCGCAGTTCCATCTTGCCGTCTTCACCCTTGCGAATGACGATATTGTAATAGCCCTTATCATTGAGGTCAGCGTCAACTCGGTAGTGTGCACCTCTGCTACCCTTTCTCATCAACGCCGCTTCAGCAACCATTCTTGCTGTCGTGACCATCTGTTCAAACTCTATGGCCTGATGCCAACCGGGGTTGAATCGCTTCACTTGAACGTCGACCTTGATGTTTGGGACGACCTCCTTTTCGATTCGCCGGAGCTCTTTGACGGCAAATGCTAAGTCCTCCTCTTTCCTGAATATCTGGACCTTCTCCCACATCAACTCGGTCAGTTCATTTCGTGCGTCGGCTGGAGCGATTCCACCCTTCCTTTCAAGCATGGACTCAAGCTCCTCAAACTCCTTGACGACCGTATCTCGATTGAAACCGCTGTGGTTATTCAACTTGGCAAACTTTGCAGCACTTTGACCTGCCAATGCTCCGTATACCTGAGTGTCGGCCAGAGCATTGCCTCCTAGTCGATTTCCACCATGAACTCCACCAGTACATTCACCTGCAGCATAGAGTCCTACGATGTTGGTGCCCGACTCCTCGTCTATCTTGATGCCACCCATGAAGTGATGACAGGTCGGAGATACCTGCATCGCCTCTTCTCTGATGTCAACTCCTGCATCCTCGAACTGTTCAATCATGCTCTCAAGCCTAAACTCGATGATAGACCGGGGTAGATGCGAAATGCTGAGGTAGACTCCGCCATCTGGCGAGCCGCGTCCTTCGACAACCTCAGTCATTATGGATCGTGCAACTTGGTCACGGCCTGCGAGCTCCATAACCTCAGGATAATACCTGTTCATGAATCGCTCCCCCTCATTATTCAGGAGAATTCCGCCCTCGCCACGCACGGCCTCCGTGACAAGTCGACCCTTTGCAGATTCTGGCTTGACCATTCCAGTTGGGTGGAATTGTACCATCTCCATGTCGATAAGCTCACAACCTGCTACGTAGGCCATCCCATAGCCGTCACCCACATCGAGTTGGGCGTTGCTGGTCACCTTATAGATGCGGCCTGCACCGCCAGTGGCCATGACTACCGACTTGGCACGGAACACAAGATAGTCTCCATACTTCATGTCAATAGCAGTAGCTCCTGCAACTCTGCCATCTTCGACTAGTATCTTCGTGGCAAACACCTCATCAAAGATTCGAACAGAGGTCTTTCGGATGGCTTCGGTAAGTGTCACCATTATCTCGGAACCAGTCCTGTCAGAGGCATAGGCAGTCCGTCTCCATGACTGTTTACCAAAGGTTCTCTGAGCAATCTTGCCTTCTGGGGTCCTATCAAAGACCGCACCGTATTCTTCTAGGTCGAAGATTCTCTCTGAGGCGTCACGGACAAGTATTCTGGCAAGCTTCTGATTGTTCAGGTAGTTCCCGCCAACAATAGTGTCTTTGAAGTGTGTCTCAGGATTGTCGTCCGGATCCACATTGCCCAAAGATACATTGTAGCCGCCCTCGGCCATGGCTGTGTGTGCCTTTCCGACGAGCTCCTTGCTAATCATGATTACATCCAGATTATGGTTGGATGCCTCGATGGCTGCACGGCATCCAGCTCCGCCTGCACCGACTACCAGGACATCACACATTATCGTCTTGTAGTTCAACTACAGTCCTCCGATGGAGATATCTCTCCGCGCCTGAACGGTCGGGCAGATATGGACCGTTTAAGACTTGCTGTTGAGGTTGACGAGATTCACTCCTTGACTCCAATTATGGAATAGACCTTCTCTTTGAGTGCTGCGACCTTCTTGTCCATTGCAGCATGAAGACTGTTGCCGTGAGAGTCCATAGTGACAAGCAGTGGACCGAACTCCTCAGCCGTGATTACCCATAGGGCTTCTGGCATTCCAAGATCGCTCCATTCGTAGGCACGGACTTCCTTTAGCCCTCGCGCCGCCAACGCTCCACACCCGCCGGTGAAACTGCAGTAGACGGCTCCAACCTCGCCCAGCGCCGCCAGGGTCTTCTCACCCATTCCACCCTTTCCGATTACGATGCGAGCCTTGTATTTGCGCAGGAAGTCGTCCTCAAACATCTCCATCCTGATGCTTGTAGTGGGTCCTGCTGAAACAATCTGCCACTTGCCCTCCTTCTGCCATGCAACAGGACCAACGTGATAGACAACACTGCCCTCGAAGTCAACAGGGGGTTTCTCATCTTCTTCAAACAGCTCAAGAGCTCTGAGGTGGGCCTCATCACGAGCGGTGTAGACATGCTCTCCAGTTACGTAGACAACATCGCCAACCTTCAACTTCCTAGCATCTTCCTCAGAGATTGGAGTTGTGAGATGATACTCTGGCAATCTATTCACCCTCCATTGGATGGGTCACGTATGTGACCTCGAGGTCTTTCGAGATAATGGCCTTGCTGTGACGTGCAGCCCAGCATTGTACGGCCACGCCTACCGGTAGGCTTGCAGGGTGTCGCATTGCGTAATCGACCTTCACACCCAGGACCGTTGTCATGCCACCGAGGCCCATAGGACCAATACCAGTGGCGTTGATTGCTTCCATCAGGTCCTTCTCAATCTCAGCCACCTCGGGTTCGGGATGGCTGTCATCGAGGGGTCTAAGTAGCTGCTGCTTCGCAATCTTGATGGAGATATCAGCCCCACCGCCAATCCCAACACCAATTATGTTTGGAGAACAGGCCTTGCCCATATAGCTCATCGCATTGTCTACTACCAACTTCTTCACACCAGTCAGGCCAACACCAGGTTTCAACATGCCAACTATGGACACATTCTCGCTGCCACCACCCTTTGGAAATGCTGTGATTTCGAGCGTGTCACCGTGGACAACTTCCCAGTTGATCCAAGGAATCTTCCTACCAGTGTTGTCCCCCGAGTTGCCTCCAACAATTGGATTCACTGCATTTGGACGAAGGGGCACGGTAGTAGTGGCTGTCCTTGTCGCTTTGACAATGGATTCTCTCACTTCGCTGGTAAACGGAAACTTATCCCCTACCTTGAGATAGAATATGATGATTCCAGTGTCTTGACACATAGGAATACCAGCCTCAGCTATCTCAATGTTCTG
>JBHLRV010000104.1:0-5846 GCA_048882205.1 Candidatus Thorarchaeota archaeon
ATCTTGGAGGAACGCATCCTATCCGCTGTATCCTGCAAAACAGGAGCACGGAATCGTCATAGTAGATGACGATGGAGATAATCTTGATGAGCTAGCGTATGTTGGGGGGAATTTTACTGGCCTATTTCTCGTTCGGGCAGATGACGGATTTGCCACTTGGACAGATGTGCCTCTGAAAGAAGCACTGGCTGTTGTCGATTATGTTCCCGTCAACATGTTCAGTTCAGATCCTCAGCTTGCGATATTGAGAGATACCGGTGAGGTTGACTTCTACCATCTGAATAACGTGACATATTTGAAGACGCTCGAGTACACATTTCCCGGCTCAACACCCTTTGATGAGCCATTTAGTATCCAAGTCTACAGGAATTCCACGCACTCAAGTGCGCAACTGCTGGTGGCATATCGCAGTTGGCTGATTGACATACCAACGAATTACGTCTGTCTAGTTGACGCGAATACTGCCGGTGTAGGCGATTGGCCCAGCTACACGTTCACTGGGCAACATATCAGGGTGGCATTGCCTTATGACATAGATGAGGACGGAGTCGATGAGCTCTCTTACCTCGATGACTCAGGAAACGCTACACTCTATGAGCTATCTACCGCAGCCGCTCAGCTATGGACTGTCTATGTGAGCGAAGCCATACCTAGAAGCGGAATTGTATTGGACTTTGATGGTGATGGAGAGGAAGAATTCGTCATTTCTACCTCCGACGACCGGCTAACCGCAGTCAGCTTTAGTGGCACAGTCGATTACAGCGCTAGTGTAGGTATTGCATTCAACATGGCTCCTATCGGAAATGTGGATGTAGGCGCTGGCCAAGACATCGTTGCCTTTCCGATTTTCAAATCCCGTTATACCCTAGCAACATTGCGCAACATTGACCTTCTATACATGCTGGATGTCACTTTTGACCTAGAAGCAAATGTAACACTACAGGGGAGCAGCTTATGGGCAAATGCCACCATCCTGAACGTATATGGTGAACCAATAGGAGATGCTTCGGTATCCCTTGTTGCTTCATATCGTTTCGGAGGAGGCACTTCTGAGCAGACAATGGGAATGGTATATGATGAAATGACCGACTTGTACACTACGACTGTCGCTCCGAATTGGCCAATGGGATTGGCAAACCTATCACTCTCTGTTACCCACGAATACTATGAGGGCGTAGTGCAGGAATTCGAGAACGCATTGAGAGTCGAGTCTCCGCTCACTATAGAGGTGTTCACTGAGTCTGAGGTATTCCAGGGGCATGACCTGGACATTAACATCACCGTAACAGACAGCCTTGGCACGAAAGTGACCGATGCGGATGTCAATGTGACACTTGACGCTGTGAACTATCCTGTGTCCTATGTGGGAGGATCATACTACACCTCCGTTACGGGAATCAATCTCGCACCTGGTAGCCACTCAGTTCTTGCCTCGGCAGACCACGAATATGCAACCAGTGGAACGAACCATTCCAAGTCCGTGTCAGTTGTGGCGTACTCTCTGAACATCTTGCGGAACTCTCCTGCAGAAACTCTACAGGACCAGTTCTTCACGACATGGCTCAACATCACTGATCCATATGGAAATCCAATTGATGGTGCAACTGTCCGGGTGGACTTCGGAGTCACAGAATTCGCACTTGTGGAGATGGCACCCGGGAGGTACTTGCTTAGCGACTTGGCGGCTATGCCCGTCGACAACTACACAGCAGAGATAATCGTGCAGCACTCCTATATCGAAGGTACAAACTTCGGTTCATACTCAATGGTCGTGACAGGTACTCTCGCTCCAGCAGTCGGCTATGAGTCTTCGGTCATTGGTGGAGAGAACTTCACCGTTTCTATCTTCGTTTACGACTCGTATGGTGTGACGCCTGAGGGAGCATGGGCCATTGTTGAGCTTAATGCTATCAACCATACGGCCACACACATTGAGGGAGCGGAGTTTCGGGTACAGCTAAATGCTACGTACAGCATTGGTGAGCGAAGTTTCATTGTATATGTTGGGGCAGATTTCGGACAACCTAGAGCCGACATTCATAATCTGTATGTGTACTCACTACCTGACATAGTCGTTGAGGCCTTGGGAGGATGGGTGTTGGACCAAGGGGACATGACGACCCTTATGGTGACGGTGCGCGATTGGAACGGGACTCTGATTCCTGATGCAACGGTGACTGCATACATCCCTAGTAGTGTGGCACTGATACCTGTTGGCGACGGCACTTATTGGGTGGACATAGATACTGTAGGTTACGCTCCAGGAAACTACTCGATACTCGTAGCGGTGGAGCACACATACCTCTTCCTTGATGACTTCTATCGTGATCTGACTGTGAACGGTCAAGCGGTTGTGGATGTCCTCATTCCAGACTTGGTCTTCAATCATCAAAATGCAACGTTTGAATTCGCGGTTGTTGACATATATGGAAACCCGCTGTATAACTTCGATTATGACTTCGTCTTCGCAGGCACATTCACCAATTCAGGGACATCGTTCAGCTATGAGATCTTCTGGGACTTCATACCAAATGTGTACCCGGGACTGTATCCTCTCAACATGACAATTGATGGGCCATTCCTATCTCAGAGTCAATTTGTGGTCTGGGTGGACGTCCTGGGGAGTACGCTGTCGAGCGTTCTCTCGCCACTGAATCAGTCAACATACCTTCAGGGCAATCAGATCAACTTCACAGTCTTTGTCGAGGACCTAGCAACCTACCTTATCTCAGGAGCCGAAGTGACAGCAACTATTCGAGGGAGCATGTACACACTAACAGAAGGAGCGGCTGGCGTCTATTCAAGGATTGTCCCCACAGCCGGACTTCCCTTGGGTCAATACAACGTCACAGTCGAAGTATCGCATGACTACTTGACCACGGATTCAGCTTCATTGAAGCTGTTCGTTGAAGGTTACGCCGAAGTTGACCTATCAGTCACTCCTAGTCCGGTACAAAACAAGTTCAATGTCACCTTCAATTTCACAATCACTGACCAGTACAGCGTTCCCTTGTCCAATTTCGACTATACTCTTGACTTCGCAGGTGTCTATAACAAGAGTGGGTATTCGACATCGCATAAGTTGTCATGGACAGTGCTTCCCAATTTCATTGCTGGGAACTATTGGCTGAATATCACCCTGAACGGAACATACCTCTTGTACACTACATTCAACTTCAGCGTCGGCGTGAAAGGAGTGGTGGCCGCTAGCGTTCTGGCGCCGCTGGAGGGTGCCTCGTTCACGCAGGGAGACACCATCGAGTTCAGTGTCCTAGTACAGGACGAGCTATTCAACAATATCACAGGGGCCACTGTTGAGCTTCGTGTTGGTGGTAAGACGTACTTTCTGAGTGAAGTATCTGATGGGATCTACAATGGTACCGTCGCTGCCACAGACCTGCAAATTGGCGAATACCTAGCGCAGATTATTGTGTCTCAAGCTTTCATGGACACCCAACAGCTCGCCGTGAGCATCTCACTGACTGGAGATACGAATATCGTTGTGAATACTAAGCCGGACACGATTATGAACTTCGAGAATGCGACGTTTGAGGTTCTTGTGACCGACCGGGGCGGCTTCACAGTAAATGAGTTCAACTACTACATGGATTTTGGTGGTATATACAACACATCAGGCACTGCAGACTTTTACAACAAGACCTGGACCTTCGTTCCTCAGTTGCTGCCGGGTTCTTATGTTCTCAATGTGACCATCTCAGGTCCTCGCATTCCCACCAAGTGGGTGACAAGAGTAGTCCAGGTGAAAAGTGAGACAAATGCCACTTTGTTCTCACCGATAGAGAATACGACCTATGTGCAAGGAACGGATTCCATAGTCTTCAGAGTAGACCTGAAGGATATGCTCGATAACGTGATGGATGGCGGTTCTGTTTCTGTCCTTATTCACGATTCATTCTTTGTGCTGACTGACGAGAACAACGGGACCTACTCAAGAGTCGTATCAACTGCAGGGTGGGCTGCTGGAAACTACAATTACACTCTGTCAGTGAGTCATCAGTATTTGGCCCAGGAATCGATCCTGAGAGGGAATGTGGAGGTCCTAGCAGAGCTGCAGTTCCACATAGAGTTCTTGCCCGAGAATCCACAGCAAGGAGAACTACTCAACATCACTATTGAGGTGACAGACAAGTACGGCAACCCTGTGTCAGCTCTGGATATCACTGTCACATTCCAGGACAGTGAGCAAGATGCTGCTGAAACATCGCAAATCGGGGAATACACGGTGAGTTTCGTGGTAGCAAGCCAGGGCTATGGCGACAAGGCCATTCACGTGGAAGCTGAAGGAGCCATGTGTGTTGCCTACCCCGGACAAGATTTGGCCATTGTCCCTGTTGATGTAGCTGTGCCGCAGATTGAGCTAACATTCGAATCCTTTGGCGTGCTCTTCATAATCGTCTTCCTGATCAGCTTCGCTGGAATGGCCATATACTTCAGAATCTCTTCCGGCCTGTCAATCACAAGCGGGACACAAGAACAGCTGATAAGGGGAATTCGAAGATTGGACTATCTATACGGTGGAGTGGTGGGCCTCGCCGGATTGACAATCCTACACTCGTACATCTCTGCAGGAGCTGGCAACTATGCACTTGCGGTAGCTGAGAGCGTCTTAGTGCTTGGCATCTCGCTCATATTGTACGGGATTTGGCTGTACCGTGACGCGTCTTCAACAATCCTACACACTCAGACGGTCAACAGAAGAAGAATGGCACTCGGTCTATGGCATCTAGTATTCGTGCCAATTTCCATTGCACAGATATTCGACTGGGGATTCCACATCGAATGGTTTGAGTTCTATGTGCTTAGGGAGGTCCTACGACTGGGCGAGATCTATGTTCCGACTATTGTGCTCACAATCTTCGCTGCATACATATCTTCGATTATCATAGTCGTCGTGAATCTCTACAAAGAGATTCGCAATGGACTCTCAAGAGTGAAAGAGATGGCAGTCTTGGGAACGCCGCCTCTTGTGGTAGAGCAAGAGTGTGTGGACCTTGTGGAAAAGATGGGATCATCCATCCGTATGAAGTTTTTCATGTTTCTGGTTGTCTTGGCTGGTACTACCGTCCTCACAATGGACTTCTTGAGAAGCTACTCTCTAGGTGTCATTGTTCTTTTGCCAGTCGTCTTCATCTTGGTCATTCCATATGTGACTTCGAAGATGGCACGAGGTGTATCAAGAGCATCGAGTGCCATCAGGGAAAGACGCGCGGAGGACAGAATGCTATCTAAGATTGCAGATGAGCCAACTGAGATTGTTCCACCAACCGAAAAGGAAGTGGCGGAGGCAGAACTGATTGAGGAAATGGAAGACGAACCTAAGGAGGTTGAAGCCGAACCAAGAATGCGTTTGACCAAGGCCGAAATAATCAATATACTTCCTGAAGAGATCAAAGAGATAATGGGCATCGAAGAGCTCAAGAAACTCACGAAGGCTCAGCTAGAAGAACTCCTACCGGTGGAAGAAGAAGAGGAGGACACATAGCGCTCGCATGCTGGTGAAGCCCAATCATGGTTATCCAACCAGTGGCCATATCGTGCTCGAGAAGTCACTCCAAATCGTCAATAGATGGTATGTCCTCCAAGAACTCGCAAGGCAGGTCTAGAGCCTCAAAGTAGTCGATTAGTGCTATACATGCGAATTTCTCAGTTGAGTAATGAGTCGCAGCAACCACGTTGATCGAGTGCTCCTTGCACACCTCATGAAACTTGATTGATGGCTCATAGGTTTCAACAAATCTGGTGACACCGGTTATGTATGTGTTCAGTCCCGCCTCGGCAATGTCGTCTACAATGTGTGGTTCATTACTCAACTGAGAAATTCGCAT
>JBHLRV010000105.1:0-5803 GCA_048882205.1 Candidatus Thorarchaeota archaeon
TGAAGAAGGCCTGCGTCCTGGCCAATGTGGACCTTGGCGAAATCGAGTCCGAGCTTGGGAGTGCCATCGACCGGGCGGCCGACGAGCTAATCAAAGAGCACAAAATGCTTGACCAATTCCCTGTAGACGTCTTCCAGACAGGCTCAGGCACTCAATCGAACATGAATATGAATGAGGTCTTGGCCAACCGAGCCAACGAGATTCTTGGACATCCTCGTGGAATGAAGTTTCCGGTACATCCCAACGACCATGTGAATCGGTCTCAGTCTTCCAATGACGTGATACCGACAGCCATGCACGTTGCAGCAATGGAGGCAGTCGGGACTAGTCTAGTACCCGCCTTGGAGCGGCTCATAGCGAGCCTAAAGAACAAGGTCAATGAGTTCGATGGCGTTGTCAAGGTTGGACGAACTCACCTACAGGATGCGGTTCCCATAAAACTCTCAACAGAACTAGAAGTTTACAGGTCGCAGATGATTGCCAATCTGGGAGAACTCCGAAGAGTTCAGGAGGAATTGGGAATTGTGCCGATTGGGGGCACTGCACTTGGAACTGGCCTCAATGCCCCTGAGGGCTTTGCAGAGAGGGTCGTTGAGCACCTCGGCAAACTCACTCAAATGCCGATTCAGACTCATCCCGTGAAGGCTGAAGGGATAGCATCTCATCGGGCAATGGTTCGTCTTGGCGCAAGTCTCAGACAGATTGCTATCTCTTGTCTGAAGATGGCAAATGACATTCGATTGATGGGTAGCGGGCCTCGTGCTGGTCTGGGAGAGCTCGTTCTCCCTCAGAACGAACCAGGCTCTTCCATTATGCCGGGAAAGGTAAACCCAACCCAATCGGAAGCACTGGTCCAGGTGTGCGCACAGGTCATAGGTCATGATGCTGTTGTTGCCTTTGCTGAGAGTCAAGGAAGCCTATTGGACCTGAACGTCGCAAAACCTGTGATGATCGTCAATGTATTGGACGCAATACAGCTTCTATCAAACGGAATAGTGTCATTTGTCGACAACTGCCTGGACGGCATCAAAGTCAATCAGGAATCCATTGAGCGTCAGTTGGAAAGAAATCTAATGATAGTGACTCGACTTTCGCCAGTCATCGGTTACGATCAGGCTGCTGAAGTCGCAAGACTTGCTTATTCGACCGGGAAGACTGTGAAGGAAACCGTCCTCGAAATGAAGATTGAAATCGAGGGTGACCTAGATGAGCTACTGGATCCTAGAGAGATGGTGTAGTCGCGTGAAGTTAAAGCACGAAACAGAAGACTCGACTTCACTTGATAGATAAGACTTCGTGGGAGGTCATCGACAGAATGTATGAGCATGATGTATTGGTTGTCGGTGCTGGTCTTTCTGGACTAAGAGTGGCAATAGAGCTGGTGAGAGAGCTAGATGTTGCAGTGCTCTCGAAGGTCTATCCTCTGAGGTCACACTCGGTTGCCGCACAGGGAGGAATAAACGCTTCTTTGGGTGAAGAGGACTCGTGGGAAGCGCATGCCTTTGACACTGTAAAGGGATCAGACTATCTAGCTGATCAGGATGTGGTAGAGGTCATGACCAAAGAGGCACCAAGAGCAGTCATCGAGAATGAACAATGGGGCACTGCATTCTCAAGGACCGAGGATGGGAAGATTGCACAGCGACCCTTCGGTGGTGCAATGTTTCCTCGGACATGCTACGCCGCAGACAGAACTGGTCACAATCTTCTACACACAACTTACGAACAGACGATGCGACTCGGAGTGAAATTCTACCATGAATGGTTCGTGACTTCTGTTGTCCGCTCTGAGAAGAAAGTATGCGGCTTAACTGCGATTGATATTGCCACTGGAGAGGTTCATGGGTTTGATGCGAAGGCGGTCGTTCTTGCGACTGGCGGGTTTGGTCGAGTTTACGGACACTCAACGAATGCCTTGATCAATACTGGAGATGGAGCCGCACTTGCCCTCAGAGTAGGGGTTCCACTCAAGGATATGGAGTTCGTGCAGTTTCATCCCACAACTCTCTATCCATCCAGCATACTAATCACTGAAGGGGCAAGAGGAGAGGGCGGCTACCTTCTGAACGCTGACGGCGAGAGATTCATGGACAAGTATGCTTCTAGGCAAATGGAGCTGGCTCCACGGGACATAGTGGCAAGGGCCATACAGACGGAGATAAACGAGGGCCGGGGAATTGACGACGCCTATGTCCACCTCGACCTGAGGCATCTAGGACGCAAGAAGATTGTGGAAAGGCTACCCGGAATTCGAGAGATCTCCATGTTCTTCGCAGGAGTCGATCCGATTGAAGAACCAATTCCAGTCCGCCCAGGTCAGCACTACTCAATGGGCGGAATACATTGTGATAAAGACGGAGTGACACCACTTTCGGGGCTATTTGCTGTCGGGGAAACTGCTTGCATGAGTGTTCACGGAGCCAACAGACTAGGTGGTAACTCCCTCTTGGAAACACTTGTCTTTGGACGTCTTGTCGGTAGGAAGGTCCTTGAGTATCTCTCGGTCCCACAAGAGGCGGATTCGTGTCAAGTGGAAGATGCAGCATTTGAGATGAGGGAGAGATTACAGGCAATCTTGTTGAGAGATTCGGGAGAATCGCCTGCAGAAATCCGGTCCCAGCTTGGGGACATAATGGACAATGAAGTAGGAGTCTTTAGAGAGCAATCAACTCTTGAGTCATCTCTCAAAGCAATCCGCTTCCTGAAGGAACGGTTCGCAAACATAGCGCTGCCAAGAAGCGAAGAGCGATTCAACTACTCGCTGATCAGAGCACTTGAACTTGAGAATGTGCTCGACCTTGCTGAGGTGATATCCATGACGGCCTTAATGAGGAGAGAGAGTCGTGGCGCCCACTGGAGAACAGACTACCCAAAACGCGATGATGAGGGTTTCCTGAAACACTCACTTGTTACCAAAGTTGAAGACTATCTGAAAACGGAGTACGTGGACGTCAACGTTGGTACGTTTGAAGTGAAGGAGAGGAAGTACTGATGATGTTCAGGATCGCACGCAGTCTTGAGGGTTCCAAGATCACACACTATGATCTTTACAAGGTCGAAGACCGAAAGGGAATGACGGTTCTGGATGCTCTTTTTCAAGTTCAGGACAACATGGATGAGTCTCTCTCATTCAGGTACTCATGCAGAGGGGCAGTCTGTGGGAGTTGTGCCACTTTAATCGACAAGATACCACGTCTGGCATGCAGGACCCAGGTCGCTTCATTGAAACAGGAAGTATCAAGGCTCAAGCCGTTCAACGCTCTGACGGATGTTACTCCTGGCTGGAATCGAGAAACAGAGGTACTGGTCGAACCACTTCCAAATCTACCAATTATGAAGGACCTTGTCGTTGACATGACAAGGTTCTATGACGCACTAGAAACGCTGAAACTATGGGGTGAACCATCCATGGGTGAGGACCAGAGACGCCAGAGCCAAGATGAGCGTAAGAGGATAGAGCGCCTTGTGAATTGCATCATGTGTGCACTCTGCTTTGGTTCCTGTCCAATCAACGCAGACAGGGAGGAGTACCTGGGTCCGGCAGCGCTCGCCAAGTCATGGCGATTCTACGAGGACTCTCGGATACAGAATAGGGAGATGTTTCTTGAGGCTGCAAAGGCTCCTGAGGGGGCTCCGTTGTGCGAACTGATCTACAATTGTGTCAAGGTATGCCCGAAGGGAGTTGCTCCGGGAGGAGCTATTCGGAAGATCAAGGAATTATGACAGCTAACATGGACTGCAAACCATACTGCTGCGCTTCTATCCTCCACCCATTTGCTTGATTCGATTCAGCACTTCAGCGTAGTCCTCAGCCGCGCCGTCAAAGAAAGCCGCATCATGCACCTTTGAATAGTGAAGCTTGGCTGAGCTCGTGCGTTTGTCAGGAAGAGCTTCTTTTTCGCGGACGAGCTTCCCTGAGAGTCTGAAGTATCCATATAGTCCCATCACTAGAACAAATGCTCCCACAATCAAGAGAATGTCCATCAACTCTACCACGTACATATTGCATGGCAACCTACTTATGATTATCGCTGTTCGCTGTCATTGTGTATTTCTCGCCCGTCTTACATGAGTGGAAAGCTGGCCTGCATGGTGGACAGTGTGGTACCCACTAATCACACGCAAAACAGTTTCCACGGGCCCCTCCCTAAGTGCGAAGGGAGGAGGCAGGGCCATGACCTTGTCCAGCATTTGGTCATCAAGTTTGCCGCAGAGATCTTTGAACGCATCATAGGCTGAACGGACCGTATCCTTCAGGACTTCCGTTGGTTCCCCCTTGCTCTCAACCTCCTTTATGTTGAGATCTATGCCAAGCTCTTCGGCAACCATCGAACATGCAATCAAGAGTACAGAAGTTACATGTTCTACTATCTCACTGGGAGACCTACCACCCTCGGGGGGTGTCCAAGACACGCACTCCGAAGCTCGATCCACTTGGTTTAGCATCCAGTTCCGAGCCCCAAGGCCGAATCGAAGTATTTCACCTGCTCTCCCAGTCACCTTCTCAGTCATGCGCTTCACCTAGGAGGACAACACTATAGACGTGACATAAGAAGTGCTCGGTCAATCGCCATATGGACTAGGTGCCATTAAGGATGGAATGCTCGTATTTCACACCGCTGTTGATTCTCTCAAGACGTTTCTTCGTCAACTCAATTGCCACATCTGATTGATCACATAGCAGCCAGCGACGGCCAAGCTTCTCTGCAGCGACTGCCGTGGTGCCTGACCCAGCGAAGAAGTCCGCGACGAGGTCGTCCTTGTCGGTGGCACATTCGATGATTCTCTCTAGTAGAGCCAATGGCTTCTGCGTCAGGAAGCCTGTATACTCCTTAGAAGCCCCTTGAATTGGACTTATGTCAAGCCAAAGATCTGAAACCTGAACACCTGGGACATCTGATAGGTACTGTTTCTTGGAGTATCTTCCATTCTTGCTGATGTATATGTTACCCTCATTCCACCACTTGTCCAAGGTTTCTTTGCTGTACAAATAAGGAGCAGTTCTACCTCTCCACTCAAACTGCTTCCGGCTCTCGGTCCTCTGGATTCCTTGAGCCTCAATCTCAATCAATCGGAATCTCCCACGGTCGTCCTTGTATCCGTACGGTTTCAGGGACTTCTCATCATGTTCTCTGTGCACCGGGTTTGTTTTGAACTTCGCAGCGTCCTTGGCATACAACAGGATTATGTCATGCTGACTTCCGAAACCTCTGCTCTGAGCCTTTGGACTGTTCGTTCTTCTCCAGACTATCTCATTCGTGAAATTCGCGTATCCAAAGATGTCATCGAGTACGACCTTGACATAGTGTGACACATGCCAATCAAGATGAACCCAGATACTACCATCTTCACGCAGGAGTGGTTTCATTGCAGTCAGCCTTTCTCTCATGAACTGAAGATATTCATCCAATCCTCCGTTCCACTTGTCTGCGTAGGTGTTCACCTCTGATAGAGATGGAGCATACTCTGTAGTCCCAGTACCTTTCTTTCTTAGTCTATATTGAGTTCCTGATAGAAAGGGCGGGTCAATGTAGATCAGTCGAATCGTTTCTCTGTGCGACTCTTGTATGGATTGAATGAAGTCAAGACAGTCCCCCAGATATAACGAGCTACCGACTGCATCCATGCATCTTGCAGGGACATACTGTCCTTAAGAGACCTTTCAGTAGACTTGTGAGAATCCGAAAAAGCAATTGAGTGGAAACTACATCTCCATGTCGATCGTTTCGTCCGGCGCTTCGCTCTCTGCCACTTCTCTGGCAATGCTAATCTTAACAAGCCTGACGAGGTACCCCGCGACTCG
>JBHLRV010000106.1:0-5787 GCA_048882205.1 Candidatus Thorarchaeota archaeon
CTCCTGGGAAGTCTTTCCTTCTCTCTTCGTGTTCCTTCAAGAACTTCTCGCCCTCATCTGTCAGAGCGTATCTTTTCACACCAGCCTCTTGATCAGGTATCTCCTCTGTATATCCTGAGTCCAGAAGCCATGAGAGCAGTGGGTACACTGAACCAGGGCTCGGCTTCCAGCGATTGTCAGTCTTTGCCGCAATCTCTCTAATCAGCTCGGCACCAGACATCGGTTTCTCCTTCAAGAGATTCAACACATAATGACGCAGAAGTCCCTTAGGCGCTGAAGCCATTCTTCTCATCCAGTGCCCACGCGACCTGTGGCTGCGTCTGTTCATTCCAAAATTGTCATTACACATTTCGTCTTCGTTCTCCATGATTCTTGCTATATCGGTTTTGATATCGCTTCCGATATCTATATTGATATCGCTATTGATATAAAGCTTTGGAAGTAGGACCGTCCAAACACGCGGCTTAAATGAAACGAGCCACAGGCAGTCACGAGGCCACGCGATTGAGACTCACCTCTGATTCCTTCTCAAGGGCATGTGACTTCATCCGGAAGAATGCCAGGGATGTTGACCGTGCACTGTTTGAGTACCATTTTGAGAACGGCCAGGCCGATGAAGTTCTCGGCGAGTTAGTGAAGTATCAGAACTCTGATGGTGGATTCGGTAATGCAATAGAACCCGACCTTCGGCTAAGAGCGTCCTCCCCGTTCGCGACCTCTGTGGGACTTCAGTACTGTATGGAAATAGGCCTTGGCGAAGAGAGTTCTGTCATCGAGTCTGCAATGGAGTATCTTGTTTCCACGTATGATACCGAACACAACTACTGGACTTACACATTCATGGATGTCAACGAAGAGCCTCATGCGCCATGGTGGCATCTCGAAGAGATTGCACCGCCCAAAGAGTCTAGTTGGCCAAATCCGAGTGCAGAGCTTTTCGGATACTGTCACAGATATGCCAACCTTATTCCAGACAACTTGCTTAGACAGATGAACCAACGTGCGCTGACTAACTTGGAGAGTTCTGAAACCATCGAAGGACTGTATAACGTGATGTGTTGGGAGAGGGCCTACGAGAGCATACCTGAGCCCCTCAAATCCAAAGCCATGGAGAAGTTGGAGCGTACCTTCCGTGAAATTGTGCCACTCACGCAAGAAACGCTGGGTGAAATCAGGGTATTCTGGCTATCACCATCCATAGATTCAATCTTGGCTCGCACTCATCCCGATAATGTCTATCATCTCCTCGACCTAGAGATCCAGAAACAAGCGGAGGATGGTGGTTGGTGGCCCACCTGGAAGTGGGGTCAATTCGAGGACGTCTGGCCCATCGCGGAGAAAGAGTGGGCTGGAAGAATCACTCTGAACTGTCTAAAGGCTTTGAAGAGATTTGACCTAAACAAGGCCTATCTGCCGTAGAGTGCTATGTCTCCGGTGGACCCAACTGGATTCGCTCCTCAAGCTCTGCACGTTTACCTCTCCAGGCGTTGAGCCCTTCAGACCACCACGTAGCTCCGGCCTCAATCCACAGTCGGAGAGTTTCCTCATCTTCTCTTGGATTGCCGGATGTCCCACCTCCGACTATGACCTCGAAGTCCTTCAAATCTCCACGACACAGCTCAATCATCTCTAGAATGGCGCAAAGGTCGGCTGGGGAGAGTTCATCTGGCCACATCCTCGCAGGCATGACGCCATCCCATTCTGCAGCCCGCTTGAATGGCGCTTTGCCGGGAAACATGCCTCCAACCCAGATAGGAATTCTCGGTTTCTGAACAGGGGTGGGCATGAAGGTGACTTCTTTCAGAGTGTGGTGACGACCTTCAAAGGAAAACGGTTTCCCAGACCAGAGGCCGACGAGGATTCTTAGCCCCTCTTCCAACTTCTCGGCACGGATCCTGGCACTGCCTTCCTCACCAAAGACTTCGTGGTCCTCGCTCGTGCCAAGTACTGCACCCATGATCACCCGCCCCCTTGAAAGCTGATCGAGCGTAGCCAACGCTCGAGCTAGTTTCCATGGTCTCAATCTAGGTAGAGGGGCGTATGCCGGCCCTAGTCTGATTCTCTTCGTCTTTGCTGCGATTGCAGAATAGAGAACCCAAGGGTCAAGCGACTCACTGGGTTGCGGATAGGACATGAGTAAATGGTTCCAGAGACAGATTGAATCCCATCCAGCATCTTCAGCCATCACAGCCCAGTCGACAATCATTTCTGCAGTTCCCCCCGGAACCGGGGGAATTGGAAGGTCGATCGCGAATCTCATGTGTAGTGCCCCTAGGTTGATGGGGCAGTCTTGCGAGTATTAGAAATCTTAGCTCTGGGCTATTCTTGCTGACGTTCGGGTATGCATCCAGCCCATGAGCATACAAAGAGAACAACAAGGATGATTACAAACCAGGAACCGTAGGTCGCTAACTCATAGATTGGGTAGCTGTATTGACCTACGATGGAGGACAGGAAGTTCAGGTCCACAAGGGCCCAAGTAGCCAGGATTATAGCTGCAACAATCACGCCCATTAGTTTCTTCAAGGTGCTACGCTGGTTACTCATCTTCTTGGGCCCGAGGTGAAGCGGCCCGCTCTTAAGTAATCCTCTTGGTACTATCTCAAGACGTGAATCATCGTGATATGTCTATACAGATTCTTTTTCAGTGATAGAGTCAAACTAGGTTCATGGAACTGCTGGAGAAAATGGGCCAATACCTGATATGGGCCGATGAGGCGATTTGGAACTTAGTGAAGAACCTGACTGATGAGGAATTCGCTCAATCATCAGGCGGAGGTATGAGAAGTATACGAACAAGGTACGTCCACCTGGCTCAAGATATGTGGGAATGGCTGACAGACTGGACTGGTGAGAGTCCCGAGGACGAGCCCGACTTTGGGAACATGCTAAGGGACGAGCTGTTCGAGAGCATCGCCGCATATGAGAGAAATCTTGTCGGTCTGATTAAGGATAGGGCTTTTGATACCCTAGAATTGGATGCGGACGGCAACAAGATTAGGTTGGCATTTAGTGAGTTTCTGTTCCATATGGTGAACCACGCCACGTATCACCGGGGACAGATTGTGGCCGGCCTCAAGATTCTTGGTAAGGAGGTCCTTATGACTGACTACGTGCCTTTTCGGATTGCTACTGCTGGATAGTTGTATAGCTGCACTTCTGAGCAATCCGTCCGGTGAAAGAGTATAAGGGAGCAGCCATATCTTTTCGATTTGAGTTTGAATTGCCAGAAAATGTGCTGACTCTCATTGAACAGTCAGGATTTGACCAACATGTCGCACCATTTCTAAAACCCAATCTAGAGGCGTTTGAGAATCCAGAACGAATTCAGATGACTCTACAGTATCTTGAGGAATCAGGAGCACTAGAGGGTATTAGGAAGTTCAAGACTGCTCAGGCGACCAAGGAAGAGGCTTTGCGTGTTCATAAGCCGTACCTCGTACAGTCAGTGGAGCTGATGTCGGAACTAGGCGGGGGAGTACTGGGTGAGTCCGCCTGGGCCAGCGAAGATCTGTGGTCATCGGCCATGCACGCGCTGGGAGGGGCGCTCTTTGCAGCGGAACTTGCGGCTTCTGGGGTTTGCAGACATTCCTTTGCGCTTGTACGTCCGCCGGGACATCACGCAACAACCTCCTCTTCGATGGGGCTCTGTTTCTTCAATAACGTGGCAGTCGCAGTCAGAGACATCCTCGTTGAGAATCAAGCCCAGCGAGTATCTATACTTGATATAGACGACCATTTTGGAAATGGCACTTCAGAGATCTTCTATGAAGACCCCAATGTCCAGTTCATTAGTATCCACGAATACGACTACATAAGCTATGGAATTGGACACTATAGAGAGATCGGGCATGCAAAGGGAGAAGGTACGAACATCAATATACCACTACACCAAGAGTCTCCAGATTCATCGTACAATGCTGCCGTTGAGAAGATAGTGGTTCCGGCTATTGAGAGCTTCAACCCTGACTTGATTGCAGTCTCAGCCGGGTACGACGCTCATTTTGCCGACCCCATCGGGGAGATGGCGGTAGACTCCAAAACGTACTGGTTCATTGCTACCACAGTTGAAAGCCTCGTCAAGTCATGCGGAATGAAAGGGTCATTCTGGGTTCTTGAAGGCGGCTACAATCCTTTGACTCTGGGACCATGCATCAGAGCGACTCTCGAAGGGCTTCGGGGCAGGCCTCGCCCCGAACTTGAGGATCAGGAGAAGAGAAAGGAAGAGAAGGGTGTGGTGAGATTCAATCGCAGGACTATCAAAAAGATCTTGGATACGGTTTCTCCCTTCTTCTAGCCAAACGTTTTCGTGAGGCTGACCACATTTTCTTACATCATTAGGATTCAATGTGATCTGAGCTTTCAGCACACTATGCATATCCAAGCTGCAGCCCTAAGGAGATGCTGTGGAATGTCATGTCCTCACCATCAGTACAAATCCTACTCAAACAGATACTCTAAAAGGGAATTGAGTGTTTAAGGTAACTAGGTGTAGGAATGGGTGAGGAAGACATCCAGATAGGCGGATATTGGAAGATCAAGCTTGTGTTTCGTCTAGTGATGCTTGCAGGTCTCATCATCATCTGGTGGGGTTTCGGTGAGCTCATTGCCGACTACATAATATGGGCAGGTATTGAGTGGGTCCGCGTGTCCAGTGTTGGTGCAATTGTCATTGGCTTCGGAATCGTCGTTTCTAGTGTGATAGTGGACAGAATGGTTGATCGGCTCTACCGTCTATATGCTGATCTCCCAAAAAAATCCGAGGGGGACGATTAGTCCCCGGGATTGGCAGGTTACCAAAGCGCGGAATTGCCCTGCTGTTTATAGTGCTAGTCATCATCGTGACATCCGGCTCGATGTTCACTGCGCCAGTTCTTTTTGGTGAGTATTCACCAGGTGCTGCGTTGTTCTTTGGTGGGAGGCCAGCTGTCGTCAGAGGTCATGTCTATCATTGGAACGCGACCGATGAAACCTCAGGGGACTGGATTCCTGCTGTTGGTGTCGACGTCCGCATCTTTGCTACGGATGAGCTAATCAGTGAAATAGTCACCACAGATACCGAGGGAGTGTTTTGGGCGGGACAAAGCTATAGGTCGGGTCAGGTGTTGACCTTAACCATCGAGGGGCAGAGATTTCGTGCTTTCATTCCGTATTTCCCTCGAGGCATAGTGGAACTGGGGGATTTCTTTTTGGATTCCTGAAGTGTGACTGATACAAGTGATTCATTCCGGACCGTGCAGCTATCCTCTTTGAACTGAGATCAGAAGGCAAATGCGTCGAGAACTCAACTTATCTCTAGATTGCATGGACACAGCTCGATCCAGAATGAATACCTACGTTCTATTGTACAATGGCTTCGTGCACTTCGAGATTGCGCCATCACTGCTTCTTCTGAGGGATAAGACGAAGGTTCACACAGTTTCAGTTGATGGAAACACGGTGACTAGCTATGAACAACTAAGAGTTGTCGCTGAGCTGGAACCTGCAGATGTCAACCCTGAGAAGGTCGACCTTCTCCTCATTCCCGGAGGCGATCCCAGGCCCTACAAAGACCGTAAGGACGTGAATACCCTTATTCGTGACGTTCAGGATCGAGGCGTTCTCATAGCTGCGATTTGCGGCGGCCCCAGATTCCTGTCGCAGGCTAATGTGATCAAAGGCAAACGGATCACTCATGGAATCTCTGAGGAAGATGCAGAGGGCGAATTCGAGGACAATCTCTTCGTGGATGAGAACGTAGTAGTAGACGAAAACATCATCACGGCTCAAGCTCAAGGATTCATTGAG
>JBHLRV010000107.1:0-233 GCA_048882205.1 Candidatus Thorarchaeota archaeon
GGACTTTATCAATGCTCATTTTCCCGACATACCGAGCCCACTTGGTCGCTCCGATTTGGAATCTGGTAATTGCGATTATGGACATCAACGCTCTGATGTTCGGTTTCATTCTGGTACTTCCTCGGTTCGTCTTCATTTACGAGATTCTTCGTTATTGGAGAGGCGCCATTTCGAGAGAAAAGGTGCTATCAATCGGGATTATCGGATTGGTGTTAGTTGTGTTGTCTTCATCC
>JBHLRV010000107.1:243-5781 GCA_048882205.1 Candidatus Thorarchaeota archaeon
GTCGATTTTGGACCAGGGTGAATTTGCGCTCTACGGGCCACTTCCCATTCTTATCATCATCGGAATACTACTCGTTACATTGATTGAACCCCATGAAATAGATTCATTATCTGTTTTGACCACTGACCCGCCTCTTTTGCCAGTTCAAGATGAACCTCGAGAAACTCAGAAAGACACTGGCAGCTGAATCACTTCAATAATAAAGAGCATGGTGGCATCTAGGGCCAGAATCCCGATGCAGCAAGCATCTCCTGCAGTTTCACCTGACCGAGTCGAGGGAACTTCCTCACAGGATAGCAGATCATGGTTCTAGTGGCCCTTGTGAATCTTGTCGCGGTTATTCGTTTTGTGATTGTTTCAGCTTCTCTAAAATGCTCGGTCACGAACTTGGCGAAGATCACCGGCTCTAATGCGGAAGCATAGGAATACCAGTATTCCAATGGATACTCATTCCGCAGCCACTGCTCTATCTCATCAGTTGTACCTTCGCGTTCATCGTATTCGATCCGAACATAGAATTCTGTGCTCTCGCCTGCACTGAGATTCCACCTTGCACTAAACCAGAATCCTCTGCCTTCGATGAGCTCAGAGAGCAGTCTTCTGACTCGCCTAGCTGTGAGCCCTGATTGCCGTGCCAATTCGGATATGGTCATTCGAGGATCGTCTATCAGATGACGCAGTATCCTCAGATGTGTATTTGTGAGGTCGACCTTCCGGCCGGAATCTGTGGCAATCGTATGCACCTCCACCTTGGTGACACTGTCTAGATTTCGGAGAAATGAACTCAGCTCGAGGAGTCCCTCAGAACCAATGTATTCAGCGTGGACCATGTACGATCTCCCTTCACCGCCTGCAAGGAGACCCACCTGAACCGTCATCTCGTTGTTTCCGATATGAGAGATGAAGTCCTCTTCATCCTCAGATCCGTCTGTAGACACCTCTCCTATCAGGTACTCTGCTCCGGTCATGGCAGGTTTGAAGGCGACAACAAAATGGTCAATCACGCCTGAATCTAGGAGTTTATCGAATCTCTTCTTAACTGCATTGGAAGTCATTTCCAGCTTCCGGCCCAGCTCCTCGAAAGACACCCTGCAATTGGCATCGAGCTCTAGTAGTATCTTCTTGTCGATAGCGTCCAAAGCGTCCACCGGGTAGGCAGCAGTATGATTTGCCTATACGAACTCAGTACGCGTTCCATTTATGTCTGATGAGATGCCATTTGTCTTCACTCTTGGTCATTTAGCCCCTCTCATTCTCTCTCAATCCGTGCCAAGGCTATCAAGCCGGAACGGAAAGTAGTCAGTAGGAACGACCTCCTTCCCGAGCAATCTGAGAGCCATAGCTATTTGGCCTCGATGATATGTGGCATGATTGGCCAGATTGAAGAAGAACTCCTCTATTGAAATTGAGATTCTTCCACGACGTGTTTCCAGTTCATGCTTCCTTGCCACTGGCTCATCAACAATGTTGATGATTCTTTGATTGTACGTTGTCAAGCACTCATAGAGCTCGTTCCGCCCCAATGAATCGAAGTCTGGTTGTGAGTCTACCGCCTCCCCAGTCCAGCGGTGGCACCAGCCCCAAAGACCTTCCACCATGTGAATGTATTTTGACCGTATACTACCAACCTGATCTCCCAGGGGACGGTGAAACTCTTCCTCACTGAGTGAACTCACCGTCTTCCAGACAACTAGGTTCGCCCACATGAGATACTCGCCCATCGTTTTCAGAGGAAACATAACAGGACATCCTCAAACAGACTCTTAAGCCGAGGCGTCTGAGCAACCTCTGAGTGCTGAGATGAAACAAATCCGCTCAGGGGCAAGACAGAATGGAACATGACACAGAGGAATGATTCTGAGGTGATAGAGTGGAGCCCCAATGCACAGTAGTAGGACATGTCCGGAAGCCAATCACAGGAAACACTTACATCGAGATTGAGGCTGAGTACTGGGAGGCCGCTCTTCGGATAGAGGAGTTTTCTCATATCATTGTCTTGTGGTGGATCACCGGACGTGACAACCCCGAGAGTCGAGCGAACCTGAGTGACTATCCTCCACAAGAGAACGCCGAACTATCAGGAGTGTTTGCCAGCAGGTCTCCTGCCAGACCAACTCCAATCGGTCATTCAATCGTCTCCATAATCAAGATAGAAGAAGAGCGCCATCGAATCTATATTGACCAGATTGACGCACACGATGAAACTCCGGTCATAGACATAAAGCCGTACATGCCATCCTCTGACAGGGTTGACGATGCCAGAGTTCCTTCATGGTTCAAAGACAACATTCCTAGATACACACGATAATTCTCTCGGCGCCTATTCCTTGTTGAAGACGAGAACATAGCGTAGCGCATGTCCGTGCTGACTCTTGAAGACAAGGCCAACTTCCTTGACCCACCTTTTGACAGTTCTCCTCAGAGGCCAATCAGGGTCAATTGCCAGCTCGGCGTCTGCGAACAGACCACCAGGCTTCAGGATGCGCTTTATCTCATTCAATGCGGCAGTCTTGTTAGATATCTCAGGAAGAACTGTGACTCCGAAGACAGCATCTGCATAGTCGTCTTCAATAGGCATTCGACCTCCAGCATCAGCGAGGACGGGAACGATGTTTCCTACATTGTGTTTGAGCATGTTGGATTGCAGCTGTTCGAGCATCTCTTCTTGAATGTCAACCGCGTAGACGATGCCATCAGGTTGAATCGCCTTGGCAACATCGATCGTGAATGTTCCCGGACCGCAACCTATCTCAACCACCTTCATTCCGGATTCGAGCTCGAGGGCTTGAATAATCATCGAAGGTGGCTGGATTCTCTTTCTGTAGTTCGAATTGAGTGCTCTGCCAATGAATGCAGGAGCTGGGAACTTCCAGTATCGTCTCACTATCTTTGCAAACACGAAGACATAGAGGAAGATAGACAAAAGGATGAGGAGAACTATCTCCAGCCAGGCAGGTACACCCGGAAACACAATCCAAACGCCAACAGGAGTCGAGCATAGCAGGTCAATCACAGCCCCTACGCGAAAAATGTGCATTTGAGGCCGCTCTGGACACCTTTATTAGCGTTCGCAATTCCCTTCAGGATGCAGGTAAGACGAGCATCGCCTGTTTTCTAAGGATTCGTACCCGACAAGCCGGGCCACTCCCGGAAGACACCTACTCGTTTTGCACACCTGTTATCCTCGAAACCGAGTGATTAGTAATGACTGAACCCGAACCTGTTCTTGCTACGGTTTCCGAACTGAAACCGAGAATGAAGAATCTGACCATCTCCTTCAAAGTTCTTGAAAAGGGTGAAGCCCGCGAGGTCACTTCTCGACATGATGGAGAGACTCATCGTGTTGCGGATATCGTCGTGGGCGATACAACTGGTACTGTCGTGATGCCCCTCTGGGACGACACGATTGAGCAGATTGAAGTTGGAAAGACTTACAAGCTTGAAAACGGCTACACTGGACTCTTCCAGCGTCACCTCCGCCTCAACATCGGACGATACGGCATCGTCAACGAGGCTGAAGAAGCGATCGAAGAAGTTGAAATGGAAAACGACCTCTCAGCAACAGAGCATGAGAGGCCACAGAGAAGCTACGGCGGACGTGGTGGTTACGGCGGCTATGGCGGCGGAGACCGCTATGGTGGCGGTGGCTACAAGCGTGACCGCGGTGGTGGCGGTAGAAGAAGACGATACTGAAACTCTGAAGTTCTTTGAGGGGTACTCTCAGTACCCCGACCCCCTTGTTTTGCCTAGTCTGAAGATCACAACAATCGTAACTATGGCAGAGTTTCATTGGCAATGACGCTGAACCAATCTTCGTTGTCATCCAGGGCCGTAGTAGTCTGCAAGAAGTGCTCTCATGAAGTCAGAGCTGCGTTTGATGATAATCATCGGGTCCGACACTATGAATGCGAACCTGTAGGTTATTGCCGCAGTAGGTTTGCCCCAGATGAAGTATACTGGACGAGTCATGAACACTGCTTCCCACTCGTCGCAGACCTTGTCAAAGGTTTCAATAATCTTGTCTTGATTATAGTTCATATGTATATTCAGGTCGAATGTGTATCTATAGGCCTCTTCCCTTGAGGCAAGGAGCTTCAATTGTTTCCAAGCATCATCCAAGGATTCCCTGTAAGAATGATCTCGTTCCGAATCCCTAGTAGCCTCTTCCTCCTTTTCCTTCACGTATGTAGCGAGGTCAATTCTGAAATTGGAAACTTCGCTCGTCACGACTTTGCTGTTTGGCACAAGCTGTGTGGTTTCATCAGGAAGCAACACTCTAGTGTAGTTGAGCGTGATCTCTCTCACTATGCCCTCTACCGCACCTATTCGGACATAGTCACCTACTCTGAAAGGCCTCGACGCTAAGACGTAGAGTCCACTTACAATGTTACTCAATGCAGTAGAGAATGCCAATCCAAGTGCCGTGCCGAAGATAGCACCTGCAGACAGGATCGCGGCATAATTGGCCTCGAAATAACTGATGAGCAGCATCACAACAACGATGAAGAATAACAGTCTGACAATCAGAACAATCCCCGTTGTGGCTTCCTGACCCATCCCAGTCCGCCTTAGAGTCCTCTTTGCCACTCTTGTGACGATTATGTACAGCAGTGCGAGAACCACGAGGGTTAGTAGTAGAACCAAATAGGGAGTGATTTGGGTCCAGTAGAACTGGATGTAACCTATAGGGTCGACGAAGAAGTCTGGAGGAGTCTGCAACATGGTTTTCGTCTCCGACAGTTCTAGCTTGGACAGTCGCGCTTTATCAATCCTGCTTAAGAACACAACCCCCAGGGTAACTCCAAATGGAGCGAAGTGTTACGATACGACTAGCGTGGTACTACCTTAGATATCGAGATTACGTGAGTGCAAACCTTGAACTGCAGATATGCATAAAAGCTGAGTGAAGCGTCGTCCTGGGTCTGTATTAGAGAGGAGCACAAGTTGGACAGAAACTTCTGGCTAAAGATTGCGGCCAAAGTACTAGTCGTGATGTCGCTTCCACAAATGGCAATGATTTCAATTGGAAGCGGGGGGACGGCATGGTACTATCAATCGACGCTTTTTGCGTTTGAGCGCTATAATGGTTTCATGTGGCCACACTTGTCGGTGCTCATAGCTGTGTTAGTGGTGTGTATGCCAGGAATCTTCTTCAGCTATTGGTTGGGGGAGCAACATCAGGAGAACTCGATAAGAAAGCATCTACTTGCGGCTGTGGTCTTCACCCCTATGGTCGCCTATATGACATCCTCGCTCATCCAGGGACTTCCGACAGACTCCTATTACTATGCATCATCTGTGGAACTCGCCACAATCTGGGTGTTAGTCATGTTGATATTCCTCCCGGTCTTCACTAGGGAGGGAGTCTTCCTGCAGGCGGCACGTCGAAGTCAGCGCATCGGACCTGATGGAAATGCACAATCAGGCACTTCAAGGTGGATTCCAAATAGAGGTCTAGTTATCGGATTCAGTATTGGAGTCGTTGCGCTCTTTGTCCCCTTCTTGGCCTACACCTATGAATGGGATTTCGGGAGTCGT
>JBHLRV010000108.1:0-5745 GCA_048882205.1 Candidatus Thorarchaeota archaeon
TCGTATGCAATGTCCGAGAGTCTTCCGCCTTCGTACTCAGTCTGTAGGTAGTTGAGCTTGTGCGAGAGAACCATCTCCCGGACCTCAAGTTCTTGTTCACGCGCTCTCTTGTCTGCAACCAGCTTCCTGAGATCATCCTCAAGTGTGAAGATCTCTTCTTCAAGCTCCGCCTTCATACGTAGATAGAGGTCTTGAGGTATTTTGCCCTCGGTGTAGAGGTCAACTATTTGAAGTAACGCATACCTTGTTGCGTCTCTATGAGCGGAAATCTCTTCAGCTAGATCGATCTCCTCAACGAGATTGAGTCTGGTTGCCAGTATCGGTGTCGTGAGGCCTTGTAACACCAGACTGATCATCAACACAATGAAGACAATCGAGTTGATTTGATTGCCTAGCAACGCGTATTCTGGCACTTGATATTCTGTGATAACAGACACTGCAATGGCAGCCAGAGCAGCACTAGCAACACCCTTGACACCTGCCCAGCTCAGGAAGAAACGGTCACGAATTCCCATGCTTCGATCAGGAGAAGTAACAAGGAATACTGACGCAGGTCTTGCAACAAGGATAACGAGAAGTGCAACTATGATGCCTGAAATCACAGTGCCCGGGTTCGATACTAGAAACAATGTGTCTAGTGTGAACCCCAGTAGAATAAAAATGACAATTTCAAAAGCGAATGAAACATTCTTCATGACTCCGCGCATGGATTTCTGTGGCAGAATCTCAAGGCCTATCTTCTTCGCATTCGCCATGAATATACCCGTAAAGACACATGCCAAAGCTCCAGGATGGACTCCAGGCAGGCTAATCCCTTCTAGGACCAATGATGCCGCTTCTCCGATTCCATAGGCTAGTATCGGTGTTGCAGCTGTTAGAATAGCAATGTTGGTATCTCCTCCTGTAGTGTGGAGAAGCCATCCTATTCCGTAGGCTACTGCATAGCCAATTATGACACCCAAGCCCATACTTAGGACGAATTCCAGGATGACAAAGCCCAACTCTTGACGAAGTGCAACTACGACGAGAGGTTCGAAGACAGTCAGAACGAGAACTACGCTTGTCGCATCATTGAACACGGCTTCTCCTTCGAGGATGGAGAAAAGCTTGCGTTTCACCCTGATTCCACCTGTTTCTAGTACGGAAAACAGAGCGGCGGGATCAGTAGGCGAGAGTATTGCTCCAATTAGGTAAGCAGTCGCTGCAATACCGGGTCCCAGAATGAGGCCTATTGTGAGACCAGCTATCAAGGAAGTTAGTAGCACTCCTAGAGTTGCTAAGAGCAATACCGATCTCAGCGAAAGTCTAAGTTCCTTGATGTTCAAAGTAAGTCCTGCATAGAACAAGACTGCTGCAAGTGTTAGCTGAGCAATGAACTCGATACCTATCGTTTCAACAAACTCCTGGTGAGGAAATACTTGGGCGAGGACAATGCCCGAAATGATGAGTGGGATTGGATATGGAAACCGATATTCCTCGGCAAACTTCGCCAGACCAGCACCTATTATGAGAATACCAACAAATAGATACTGCTCTGCGGCCAATGAATCCACCTCAGAAGCCTTCGACTGTTTCTGCAAAATCCTGTAGGTGGTCCGTGATGTGCTCGAGTTCTCCCACGATCTTTCTCATAAGATATATGATATAATCTGGATGTCCTTCAGTTGCAACTGATATTTGACGACAGATGATAACGTGCTCCTCATCGACTTCACGCTCAAGTTTGGAGATGACTTCTCTTCCTTCTGTGAACGCATTTGGATTGTCAGGAAATGCATCTACCATGTTCTTGAGGGCAACGACTGACTCGTAGACCTTTCGCGAAATGGAACTTAGCGAATCCATGAATACCGCTTCAAAATCCACATCTCTCAACATGTCAATCATGAAGAATATGCGTTGGTATGCTCCACCAATCCTGACAAGAGATGACAAGGCCTCAAGAGCGATCAAACCAGTTTCGTTGCTTGGAAGTCGATTAGAAATGCTGTGCTTTGGAGATATCTTCTGAAATGCTTTTGTTACTCTTTCTCGATCAGTTTCCCAATCTGACTCGCATTCCCCCGTCAAGGCTTTACATAGCTCCTTGTCAATTGCTTCTGCGATTTCAACAAGGTGTTCTGCAATGTGGGAGAGTCCTTTGGCAATCTGTGGTCTATCCAAAACATCAGTGACCATACACTACTCCTCCACGGTTTCTACTCGATTCCATCGAAGAGCCAGATTGACACGAACTGTGCTCTTCCGAATCTTTACCTCTAGTCCAGTTTCAATGGGCTCACCAAGAGGCAGCTCGATTTGCCCCTCTCTCAAGCTGGGCATCGGTAGCTCCAATAGTTCGCCTCTCCTGATGTCATCTGCCATCTTTTCAAGAAGCTCTGTGAGCTTGGAATGGGTGAGCTCCTCCTCAAACTCATACTCGTCAATGTCCACGATGATCTCCTCATGGAACTCCTTCTATGGACACCTAGACTCCTGCCTTTTTAGACTAACTCTTTGTACCAACAAAACCAATCGCTGTGATAAGGGTTGAGACCATCACCCTTAATTGCGAACCTAAGGCCTCAGAAGTCTGATTGGTTCCATCCAGAATCCAGAGGTATCAACAAATGGGCAACGAAGAAGAAATGGTTGTGACTCCTTGGGAGGTCAAAGGAAAGATCGACTATGACCGCCTTATCAAGGAGTTTGGAACGGAGCGTATCACACCCGCCCTCAAGCAGCGGATGTACAAGATCACGAAGGAAAAGCACGTCATGCTTGAACGTGACTATTTCTTCTCCCATCGTGACCTCAAATGGATTCTGGACGAATATGAGAAGAAGAACAGTTTCACCCTATATACAGGGCGAGGTCCAAGTGGTCATACACACATTGGCCATCTTCCAACCTGGATATTCACCAAGTGGATGCAGGATCGGTTCGACACACGTCTATATTTCCAGATGACTAACGATGAGAAGTTTGTGTTCGAACCTCAGCTCAACCTCGACAAAGTGCGGAAGTTCACCTACGAGAACACGCTCGATCTCTTGGCGCTTGGTTTTGAGCCTGAGAATACGTTCATCATTCAGGACATAGAGCACATCGACCTGCTGTATGAGATAGCTGTTCAAGTGGCAAAGAAGGTCACGTTTTCCGCGGCGAGGGCAGTATTTGGCTTCGACAATAGTATGAACATAGGTGGCATTTGGTTTCCTGCGATTCAGGCAGTTCCTGCTTTCATTCACTCATGGTTATATGGTAAAAAGACTCCATGCATCATTCCATGTGCGATTGACCAAGATCCATACTGGCGGGTCACACGCGACGTTGCTGAAAGGGTGGGCTATTACAAGCCGGCTTCTATCCAGAACAGGTTTGTCCCAGGTCTTAAGGAGGGCGGCAAGATGTCGGCTTCCGACCCAATGTCTACAATCTTCACGACCGATACCATCAAGATGGCAAAGAAGAAGGTCATGAATGCCTTCACTGGTGGAAGGCCTACTGTCGAGGAGCAGCGTAAGTTGGGAGCTAATCCTGACATTTGCAGCGTCTTCAAGTACTATGAGTTCATGTTCATGCCAGACGACAAGGAGCTCGAGGACATTGAGAGGCAGTGCCGCGGGGGTGAAATCCTCTGTGGAGAGTGCAAGCAGATTCTAGCACCGCGTGTCATGGAGTTCCTCGAGAAACACCAGGCAGCCCGGGAAGAGGCCAAGGATCGAGTGGAAGAGTTCTCGGCTTCAAGACTTCGTCAAGATATCAGAAAGTAACGAATCTCGAAGATTCGAGAAGAAACTGGGCTCTGCCGACTTCTGGTGTCGATTCTAACTTGGTATTTCAGAAGCGTCCTAGATGTGTGACGAAGTCTTAAATGCCTCCAGAACGACCTTCCCCGCAGAAACTCTACGGAGAGTTGAGAATGAGTTCTGAAGCACAAGCAGTGGACGTCTTCAAGTGTCCAGTCTGCAATGGTAACGTAAAGACCGGTCCTGACGATGTCGTGATAACTTGCACTTATTGTGGAAGCACGACCACGATTGAAGGAAAGGCCATTGGCGACCATCTTATGGAGTCGGGCGTGGATGCTGATGAACGTCTGCAGGGCTTCCGCACGTTTCTAGACAAGAACAAAGGCATGAACAAGTCTCTTCCTAAGCAGGCAGAGGTTGTTGAGAACAAGATACTGTTCGTGCCAGTGTGGACTGCAAAAGTGAAGGCTGACTCATGGTACAAAGGCTACAAGACCGTGCAGGTTCCCGTCCAAAGGACGAGGACAGTACGCGATTCGGACGGTAACACAAGAACCGAAACCTACACAGACTACGAGACTGGATACGTCCCAGTTCAGGATGAGATCCATACTGATACTGACGAACGACTACTGGCTCGCAAGGGTGCTAGGTTCTATGGTCTTGAGGAGTACCTAGAGAAGGTTGATCCAAAGAAGACAGAGCCCTACAACTTTGAGAAGATTAAAGACCTCAAGTCCACCGAACGCGGGGACGAAGTGGAGCTGACAATTCTCAATGCTGAGATTGGTCAGGAGGAGTTCGAGAAGACAGTACATGGACGCGTTGCTGACCGGCATAGGTCGCAGGCGAACAGTGCTTTGACTGAATTGTTCGACTGCAGAACTGATACCCAAGTGCGAGGGACAACATACCTTCAGGCGCCCTTCTCACTTGTACGATACAAGTTTGAGGGCGACCTCTACAAAGCCGCACTAGATGGTCACACAGGTAAGGTAGTACTCGGTGAGATTCCCATTACCAAGGCACAGCGCATGATGTGGACGATTCTTGGTCTTCTCGGGATAGTCTTTGCAACAGTGGGCGGTGAGCTCGCTTACAACGCCGCGCTGGCCGAGATAACCGAAACCATGATTCTTGGCGGAGCGCTAGTGGTGGTTGGTGTCATTTTGGCAATCTTAGGGTTTAGAGTGCTCATTATGACCCAGCGGGAGAAGAAGGGGTGATACAATGGCGAAATGTGCATTTTGTGATGCGAATTTTGATGCGGGGCGTGGTGATGTTCTACTAGTCTGTCCCTACTGTGGAACGGCACAGACAACCGACGGAGCTAAGTTCGCTGATCACTACATGATTCGTGTACACTTTGACCAATCGGAAGCGCAGACCACTCTTCTTGACTGGGTGTCCAAGCAACTTGGCGCACCAGCTGACCTTCCAGCAAAGGCGCGATTTGTGAAGTACGAACAGTTCTGGTACCCTTTCTGGATAAGCAGAGTTGACTCGAACACCACCTATCGCGGCCTAGGAAGAGACGCCAACTTCTACGACGAGTGGCCTCAAAGGCGAGGTGCCTACAAGCGTTTGGATTACTTCTGGAAGCCTGAGTCGGGCCAATTCACTCGGAGGCATGAGATTAGCATAGCTGGAGTGGCTGACATCGACGAAGATGTGAAACAACATCCGATTCCGACGAGAGCCAAGGAGTTCTTCAGCCATGCTCACGCAGAGGAGTTCGACGGAAAAGTCATGCACAGCAAGGTTTCCGAGGATGATGCCAAGAAGCAGGCAAGACAGATCGCCTATGAGAGGCAGACCGCGCTGGTCATGGATGAGGTCGACAAGATTGAGGAGCGCGATGACAACCTCAATGTTGGTGAAACATTTCTTATTCACGTTCCTGTGTGGGAGCTAGAATACAGATACGGGAATAGCAAGTACAAGGCCTCAGTGGCGGCAGCCACTGGTTACGTAATAGAGAGCAAGTACCCTCGTTCTATGGCCTTTCGAG
>JBHLRV010000109.1:0-5744 GCA_048882205.1 Candidatus Thorarchaeota archaeon
TGAGATGCATTGATGAAATAGGCCGCCGCAGCGAAGATAGCAATTGCAGTTAGAATTGGAATCCAGATTGGAATCAATTCCCAGAGGAAAGTTGTGTAACGCAAGAAGAACGAGTCTAAAATCCAGACTATCAGAAACACAACGATTAGAACTATCTGATAGGTGTGGTTTCTCGGCATCTCTCCTGTGAGGTTCTCATGATTACGATCGGCCATTTCTGTTCACCCGGTTGTCCTAATCTTCTTTCGACTTGAAATCCAGGGCGATTGAGTTTATGCAATATCGAAGACCTGTCGGATTAGGGCCGTCATCGAAGACGTGTCCTAGATGACCGCCACATTTCTTACAGACTACTTCTGTTCTTCGCAATCCGTGGCTATTATCCGGCCTCTTTTCGACACTGTCCTTTGACATCTTCTCCCAAAAGCTTGGCCAACCGCTCCGAGAGTCAAACTTAGTGTCCGACGAGAAGAGTTCATTGCCGCAACCTGCACAAACATAGACGCCGTTCTCTTTATGGTGAACGTACTTGCCACTAAAGGGCGGCTCGGTTCCGCACTGTCTGAGAACACTGAATTGCTCTGGTGACAGGGTCAACCTCCATTCTTCTTCAGATTTCTCCATTGTGCCCACTGAATTAACGATAGTATATACCTACATAACTTCTTGGGAAGGGCACTATTTCTTCAGTGAATCGGACATGACAGCGGCTCTCGTGGATCTTGAAGCATCACTATCTGAAGCCACCTTATCATGGTCGGCGAAATCGACTGCGAAGAACTCTGAGCCATCCTCGCTTGGGATGCTCTCTGGGCCGACGCTTCTCAGACGTGCCAAAAAGACAATCGCATTTCCAAGTACAGTCGCTTCGGGGAGCTTGAGCTGAGACTCCTTCTGATACTTGAATGCAATGTCCTCTATGAAGTCTATGCGCTCCCGAAAGTCTTGGATTCCATGGAAGAGCTTGAAGGCAACCACCGTGCTCCGGGAGTCTACCAAGATGACGCCGCAGGTGTTCTGGGGTAAGCCATCTACAATCTTCATGCAGGCTTCTCTTCCCTTCCTAGTCACTCTCAAGGACTTGAGGCTCCACTCTAGGAGCCTTGGGACTATTACAGGCACGACCGCTATCCCTGGCTGACATATTGGTCGACCCAAGCTCAGCCTTGATCCGCGTAGAATCTCATCCGCCACTTCTCTGACGCTCACCTTTCCATTCAACCTCTCAAGTCCCGACGCGCGTAATACTATTACACAACACATAGTACAGATTTGCATATAAACTGTTCTATCAGAAATGAATCGGGTTGTGAGAAGACGTTCTGGCGCACATCGAACTCGTTTTATCTTCAGTAGTTCTCGGTTGCCTGTGTTCTTCTTGCGGGAAGCTGAAGGCGAAGCTAGATGAATCGGGACGAATGCAGGTCAAAGGACAGCCATTCTGTGAAGCAAATAGGGCATGGGCCATGGCTCTGGAGGCTTGGAGTCATCGCCCTTGCGAGCGCTCTTTGGCTCTTTCTCAGGACTGGACTCAAACCATCGAGAATCTCGTACCCTTGTCAACAGGCAGCAGTTTCGAACATTCGCATGTTTCATCTTGCTGCACTTGCATCTATTCCTAGCCTGGGCAGCCTGCGATCAAGGTTCGGAGTGCTGAAGCCTGCCCTCGTCCTTACCGTCCTGTTCATAGGCTCAGCGGCATTTGCAAGCGGAGCGATCACAGTGGATACCATCCGTACGCTGGCCGTTGATGTTGACTATTCCCGTGTTCCCATCACGCTGGGCTCAAACGATGCTCTAGCTTCAGAAGACGCTTCAGACGTGTTCTTCGTTCAGAATGCCACAGGTCTTGAAGGGAATATGGATGAGGCTGTTTCATCGCTGCTGGAGTTGATGGAGGCTGAAGGCATCTACTTCTACAAGAACGGAGGTCAAACTTCCGGCCTAATAGAAAGCGGTGATGTAGTGATCCTCAAGGTGAACGGTCAGTGGGCGTATAGAGGAGGTACCAACACTGACTTGCTGAAGAGTGTCATACAGACCATAGTGAATCATCCAGACGGATTCACAGGTGAGATCGTTGTTGCTGACAACGGACAAGGACTTGGGAGTCTAGATCGCACGCAGAGCAACTCATTCATTCGTAGTCAGAGCATGCAGGCCGTTGTCAACTCGTTCACGTCATACAACGTTTCCACAAAGCTCTGGGACACCATACGCAGTAGGGCAGTTGGTGACTACGACGAAGGGGATTTTGATGATGGGTACGTACTCAACTCCACTTGGAACACAGACACAGAGATCTATGTCAGCTACCCTAAGTTTAGAACCCCATTTGGGACTTACATCAGCTTCAAGAATGGTGTCTGGGACAATGCGACCGGGTTTGACTCAGAAAGGCTGAAGATAATCAACATGCCAGTGATTAAATCACACTCCCGCTATGGCGTCACTGCGTGCATCAAACATTACATGGGTCTCCCAAAGGGGCAGGTTGTGCCCTCTGTTCACTCCTCTATCCCACACGAGCACTTCGCCATCGCTCTGGGTGGCATGGGTACATTGATGGTCGAAACCAGATACCCAATACTCAACATACTCGATGCAATATGGGTCAATGCCAACCCTGTAGAGAGTTCATATGATTGTGGCCCGGAAACATTCATTGAGGATGCAAGCTTCACCGATATCATTGGTGCCAGCCAAGACCCTGTTGCCTTGGACTACTGGGCATCCAAATACGTCCTGATACCTGCTGCAATAGAAAGAGGCCATGTAAGCTATTCGTCACTTGACCCCGACTATGCTCCAATGAGCGACCCGATTATGCCATATAGGGTGATGGATGAATCATTCCACAACTACCTATGGAGATCAATGAATGTCCTTCAAGAACATGGATTTCAGGTGACAATGGACCCAGCTGAGATTAGCGTTCATGTGACAAGCCTCTCAGGCAGTCCCACTATCCCTACTACTCCAGCTGGACCTGATCTACTATTATTGGTGGTCTTGCCGCTATCCGTGGCGGCAATCGTGTTGGCTGGGGCAATCTTCAGAAGAAGACGCATGTGAAAAACTTTCCGAGATTCGGCCCATATCTATGGCTGGCAGGACTGACTCTTTTCAAGACTCAATTCAGGAAGACGTTCTAGTAGGCTCAGAAGGGATCTTGTTATGATGCTTACCAAGAACGATAACATGAAAAATGGAGAATGAAGCGACTATTGTACCTAGGTGAGCTGACTTTGACAAATCATGACACTCTTGTAAGTCCGAAACTCAGACTCCTCAGGCAGGAGTTGGACGGCGGCAACATGGATGCACTGGAAGCTTTCTGGCAAGAGGTTGCTTCTCAGGGTACGCCTCTGATTGAGCCCATTGAAGGTGACCAAACTCAAAGCCTTGTGACGTTCCTCTGGCGAGCTGATCGTGAACTCAACGGTGTTGCAGTGATTAGTTTACTGACCGGTCTTGTTGACAACAAGTTGACAAGAATGTTGGACACAGACCTCTGGTATGGAACCTGGAAGGCTGCGAATGATCTTAGAGCGACCTATCAATTCGAACCTATTGATCCTGAGGTACAGCCAGTAGATGAAGAGGACATGCTGGCACGGTTTTCTAGGTACAGACACGACCCCCTCAATCCACTCACTTTTGTTTTTGAGAGGGACGAGGAGGACCCAAGCGGCTTTGAACTAATTAGGTCCGTACTCGAACTGCCTGAGGCTGTCAGCCAAGCTTGGATCGAGCCGCGTGATGAAGTGCCCAAAGGGAAGGTTGAACTCCATCGATTTCGGAGTGAGATTCTTAACAACGAGCGACGAGTTTGGGTATACACGCCGCCTGGCTACAGTACCGATGAGAATGAGCCATATGGAATGGTAGTCCTCTTTGATGGACTGGCTTATGTTGACTATGTCCCAACTCCAACAATACTCGATAACATGATTGATGCTGACCTGGTTCCCCCCATGGTTGCCGTGTTCCCCGATAGCCTTGATATGGAAACCCGGATCCGCGAATTAGTCCTTCATTCACCGTTCAATGATTTCTTGGTGAAAGAGCTGGTCCCCTGGGTCCGAGCCAACTTCCATGTTTCAGACAATCCCAAGAACGTTGTAGTCGGCGGATCAAGTGCGGGTGGACTGGCCGCCGCCTTTGCTGCACTCGAACATCCCGAGGTCTTCGGAAACGTCCTTTCGCAGTCAGGTGCCTTCAGTTTCAGTCGGCCCGGTGAGGAAGGACATGAGTGGTTGACCCGGCAGTTTGCTGCAAGGGAGAAGCTGCCACTCAGGTTCCACCTTGACGCTGGTTCACTTGAAACGAAGAGTCTGCGACCAATGGGTGACGCACCTAACCTCATCTTGGCGAACCGAAACCTAAGGGACACACTGAAAGAAAAAGGGTATAATGTCCGTCATCACGAGTTCAGCGGCGGCCACGATTACATCTCTTGGCGAGGCACTTTCTCTGATGGACTACAGTATCTAATCGGTCGATAGGGTTTCTGGAGGTATCAGAGAAGTCATCCCCTGTCCACACGACATTTTCTTTTATGGCCTCAGGACAAGTCCTTTTGATTGGGTGTAGTCCAAGAGCAAAGAAGCACTATCACACCCAGTCCTGCCCGATTCGAGCACGTTAGGTGATTCTGTTGAATCTCAGATGGTTTGCCGCGCTTTCTTTGTTCATTCTACTAGCGACTTCCATGCTTTCTTCAATGCTTTCAATAGTCTGTTATCCTGAGTCGGATTTCGCTACCGATCTTAAACAAGAGGGTTCCGTGAATGTTTTCTCACTGGCAGGTCAGAACCCTCCCTCGCTGACTCCCCCGTCGATTCTGGTCTACACAGAGTTTGCCGATTTGAGCCCAGGGGGAGAATGGGAGAACACTATGCAAGCAATCAACAACACTTACGGAACAAACTACCTTTATAGCAATCTCACAGATTATGCGAGTCTTGCAACACAGCTGCCAGGTAATGACATTCTATTGATTCCTGAGCAAGAGAACGCAAATACGACATCCATGAAGACCGTCGGGGCCGCCTGGGCCACCACACTCACAACATTCGTGGATGATGGTGGAGTCGTGATCCTCCTCGACTTCGGTAATGCGTCGAATCCTGGCCTGGGTCTACACATCTACAACGAGTCCAGCCTC
This sequence comes from Candidatus Thorarchaeota archaeon, assembly GCA_048882205.1. Lineage (GTDB taxonomy): Archaea > Asgardarchaeota > Thorarchaeia > Thorarchaeales > Thorarchaeaceae > SMTZ1-83. The sequence continues at coordinate 5,171 of JBHLRV010000109.1, forward strand.
ATGCATTTCGGTCCAGTGCTCGGCCAGTATCCTAGTGCGGCTCTCGCTGAGTTGCACCGTCACACATTTGGTGATGCACTGGGCCGACGAGTCAAGTACAGATGGACTCCGCGAAATCACACCTTTGCAGTCACAAACACGGATGGGACCAATGTATTCGATGACTACTCCACAGACAACCGGGTTGTCATTCACAAAACAATAGGGCATGGTCACGTGGTTTTCATGGGGTTCGACCTCTCAGACCCCGGTCCGTATTATGAGCAGATTGTGGGTAACGCTATCCGGCTACCCAATCATGTGGTCTTCGATTCGTCACAACAGACAGAATATAGTTGGACAAACGAACCCCAAGATGAATTCTATAAAGGCGAACACCCTGCAGCCGCATTTGTGGATGATCTGGTGGAGGCTGGGTTTGCAGTTTCACGGATGGACACTCTTGATGCAGACTTCCTCAATGCAAGCGATGTGGTCGTCTGCCCCCCTCCATACCAGTATATTGACGATTATGACGCTGGATGAATATCGACCCTCCGCCTGCAACATAGGCATCGAGTATAGCTATCTCTCC
>JBHLRV010000110.1:0-5743 GCA_048882205.1 Candidatus Thorarchaeota archaeon
ACGGCCGTCTCGGGTAACCACATTCCTTCGGGTTCTCTCCCAAAACGCAACTGGAAATCTCGGATTCCCCAGACGACCTGGGTCGCCTTATCACGGTCGTTAGAAAGAGGCAGAATCATGTGATTATAGGCCGAAGCGATGGCTCCTCCGTGACCGGAGAAGCGCTCGCGTCCCTTTTTGTCCGCTTCGAGTATCTTTTCGTAAACGTCAGGCGCGCGCGATTCCAGCCAGTAGAGTAATGTCGGGCCAAAATTGAAATTAATGTTGGCGTAGTTATTTACGATATCGATTATCTTCTTATCGGATCCCAGTATCCGCGAGGCCGCGTTTTGCCTGTAACACTCCTCCGTTATGCATTCATTCCAATCGTGGTAAGGATAGGCCGAGTCCTGCAATTCCACTTCCTCAAGCCAGGGATTCTCCCTTGGTGGTTGGTAGAAGTGACCATGTATGCAGATATACTTATCCATTCTGGAACCTTCTCATATAGATCCGATAGACTGACGCCACTATTTGTATCTTGTTATAGAGATGTGAGAGATTGTGTCAATGACAAGCCTTTTCTCTTGCGATGGCACACGGACTTGACGGACGTTCTAAACAGTGCGATATAAGAATCTCTTAGGCAAACACCTCAACGCTTGTCCACTAATCCAGTTCTCTTCCCGAGTGGGCGGAAGATTTATTGCGTAAGGCCTAGTGTCAGGTGGACAAAATAGATTAAGACTTGCATTAATTCCTGAGTTGGGTATACTTGCCTGAGTCTTATGGTGTTTTTGCAGAGAAAACAAAGGAATTTCGTACAAGCCACACCATTGCTCCGTTTCCAACTTCTGCTTCAAGGTAGCACCGAAGGCTACAAGCGTGAGGAGAATCATGGGACGATTACTCGTCGTTGCCAATCGGCTGCCGGTTAATACGACCAGAAAATCAGGAGAACTGCATTTCCGCCCAAGTCCAGGCGGCCTTGCAGTGGGTTTGTCATCGCTACCGGAGTCCAGTGAACGTCTCTGGCTCGGTTGGCCCGGTGTGACGAACGAGAAGCTAAGAGCTGAGGAAAGGGAACAGATAACAAAACGCCTTGCTGCCCAGGATTGCCATCCGGTCTTTCTCTCGAGAAGGCAAATGGAAGGGTACTACCAGGGCTTCTGCAATAAGACGATCTGGCCACTGTTTCACTATTTTCCGAGGCGCACCACCTACGAAGTGCGCTTCTGGAAGACATATAGACAGGTCAACAAAGCGTTCCGCGATGAGGTTATGAAGATTGCCGAGCCGGGCGATTCCATATGGGTACATGACTACCAGCTAATGCTTCTTCCTCAGCTTCTGCGACAAAGGCTGCCTGATTCGGAAATCGGCTTCTTCCTCCATATACCCTGGCCGTCATTCGAGCTTTTTCGACTTCTACCCTGGCGTGAGCAGATATTGAAAGGCTTACTTGGAGCCGATCTAATAGGGTTTCACACCTATGATTACGTCAGACACTTTCTCAGCAGCGTTTGTAGAATAACCGGGCTGGAACACATGCTCGGCAACGTCAGTGTCGCTAATCGACTTGTCAAGGTAGATGCATTCCCCATGGGTATCGACTACGAGAAATACTCGCTGGCAATCGAGGACGCCGAGGTTCAGAGAGAGGCGAACAAGATTCGAAAGAAACTAGGAGAACGCAAGATCATCCTGTCTATAGACAGGATGGATTACTCAAAGGGCATCATTGAACGGTTAGAAGCCTTCGATCTGTTTCTGTCGGAAAACCCCCAATACAGGGGCAGGGTGACTCTGATTATGGTGGCAGTTCCCACCCGAACAGGTGTTGAAGACTACAGAGAATTGAGGAGCAGGCTGGAACAGTTGGTAGGAAGAATCAATGGCGAGTACGGTACGATGGGTTACATACCGGTGTGGTACCTTTATCGATCACTGCCATTTGCTGAACTGACCGCCCTGTACAATGTGTCCGACGTGGCGTTGATAACACCGCTGCGCGACGGCATGAATCTCATCGCTAAGGAGTTTGTCGCAGCCAAGGCGAACAAACCTGGCGTATTGGTCATAAGTGAAATGACGGGTGCCGCACGCGAGTTGGGAGAAGCTCTGGTAGTCAATTCCTTTGACAAGGCCGCGATAGTTGAAGCCACTAAAGAGGCCCTTGAGATGGCGGTTTTGGAGCAACTAGAACGAAACAAGGTTATGCAGGAAAGGCTGCGCCGCTACAACGTTTCGCGTTGGAGCCATGACTTCTTGAGTGCTCTATCAAACATAAAGAAGACTCAGGAACAGATGTCAGCCAATAGACTCTCCGGACCTATGACAGAGAAATTGCTAACGGACTATAAGAAGAGCTGCAAAAGACTGTTCTTGCTTGACTACGATGGCACCTTGGTGGGTTTCAAGGGCAAACCTGAGGAGGCGGGGCCGGATGAAGAGATAATCGATCTGTTGCAACGTTTGACTAGAAATCCCAAGAACACAGTGGTCATCATCAGCGGACGTGACAAGACCACTCTAGAGAACTGGCTAGGTCTCATCGGCTCGGCGTTGGTTGCTGAGCATGGTGGGTGGATCAGACTCAAGGATCGGAATTGGGATAGCCCTGTACCATCCGACATGACCTGGAAAGAAACCATCAGGCCCATCCTGGAGCTTCACACAGACCGTACTCCGGGTTCGACGGTCGAAGACAAGGACTTCTCCTTGGTTTGGCATTATCGCAGAGCCGATCCTGAACTGGCGTATGTCAGGGGGCAGGAACTGCGAGCCGCCCTGGTGAACCTGACAGAGAACCTGGACGTAGGCGTCTTCGAGGGCAACAAGATACTCGAAGTCAAGAGCCAGGGCGTGAACAAGGGTCGAGCAGCAGAACACTGGCTGGCCGAGCAAGACTGGGATTTCGTTATGGCAGCTGGTGACGATTACACAGATGAAGAGATGTTCAGCACGCTGCCAAGTGAAGCATACTCAATAAAAGTTGGATTTGCAGCTTCAAACGCAAGGTTCAATGTCGATAGCGTCAAAAAAATCAGATTATTGCTTAAGGGACTATTAGGAGATTTGGATGGTACGTCTTGAAGATTTTCGGCACATCGTGCCGGATGAGAGACTGGCTGAGATTTATGACAGGGCCAGGGGCCTCTATGGCAAACACATCGTTCACGTCAATGCAACTTATCAGGGAGGCGGAGTCGCTGAAATCCTCTACTCTCTCGTCCAGTTGATGAACGATGTGGGCATAGATGCCGGATGGAGAATACTGCACGGAAGCCAGGAGTTCTTCGAAATCACGAAGAGCTTCCACAATGGACTGCAAGGTGCGAAACTGAATCTAACCGAGAAGAAGAAGCAGACCTACCTCCAGGTCAACGACAATTTCTCGAAGTTTACGCACCTAAACCATGACTGTGTAGTAGTCCATGACCCACAGCCGCTTTCACTGATAAGAGCATACAGAAAGCGCCAGCCATGGATATGGCGATGTCATATTGATCTGACTGAGCCAGACGAAGGATTATGGGACTTCTTTAAAGGGCACCTGATCAAATACGACGAAGTGGTGATGTCAAGTGAGAAGTACTTCAAGAAAGACTTACCGGTCAACCAGCGACTCATGTTTCCTGCGATCAATCCGCTCAGTGACAAGAACAGGGATATCTCAGAAAAGACGATGCTTGAGCACATTAACAAAGCCGGCATCCCCACGGATAAGCCTGTTATCACACAGGTGTCCAGACTCGATCCCTGGAAAGATCCGGAGGGCGTCATAGATGTTTTCAGGTTAGTTAAGGAGAAGGTCGATTGCAGACTGGTCTTCTGCTACAACGTGGCCAGCGACGATCCCGAAGGACTTAGAATGTACAGAAAGGTCTACCGCAAGGCGAACAGGTTCGTCAACACTGGAGACATCATTTTCATAGTGGGAAACAATGAAACTCTGGTCAATTCAGTACAGCGGTTCTCCGACGTGATCATGCAGAAGTCAACCAGAGAGGGGTTCTGTCTCTGCGTGACCGAGGCATTGTGGAAAGGCACGCCGGTCGTTGCCTCGAATGTGGGTGGGATACCTTATCAAATTGACGATGGCCGCAGCGGTTTCCTGGTAGAACCCCGGGACAATGAGGGATTTGCCGAGCGGATAATTCACATTCTGAAGAACCAAGAAGAGGCTCGGGCTTTGGGGGAAGCGGCGAGAGAGAAGGTCAGGAGAGAGTTTCTGATTACCCGATTACTCTCAGACTATCTGGATATGCTTAATTCCGTTATGAGCAAATAAGAGAAGGATATGGACTCTCGGAAGCATCGCCTCAACATGGTTGAAGGATAAAGAAATGCTGGCTGATACGATCAACCTACCACCCTTGCTTTGGATGTACGGCATAGCCCTGCTCGTCGGAATAGCCGGCCATTACGTTCTGTTCGCAATAGTCCGACGCCTTGCCAAACGCACTAGAGTGGACCTGGACAATACGATTGTTAACCACTGCTACAGGCCATTCCTGTGGATTGTTATAGCACTTGGTCTGCGGGTCGTAGGCAAGCTCCCCAACATGAAACCTTACGTCCCTGAGGTTGCCGAGCATGGACTTGCTCTGGTCCTCATCGCTTTGGTTGCGTGGCTCCTGATCCGGACAACGTCAGTCCTGGAAGAGTACGTGACGACCCGGTTCGACGTAGGCGTAAGAGACAATCTGAAGGCCAGAAAGATACATACACAATTCAGGGTGTTGAGGCGCATCGCTATCGTGGTTGTGGGCATTCTCGCGTTCGGGACAATGCTTATGACATTCGATAGAGTCCGCCAGCTGGGGACAACGATCCTGGCCTCTGCCGGAGTTGTTGGCATAGTTGTGGGAATGGCTGCTCAGAGAACCATTGCGACGTTCATCGCGGGCATCCAGATCGCCATCACGCAGCCTATCCGAGTCGACGATGTCGTAATAGTCGAAAACGAGTGGGGTCGTATCGAAGAGATTACTCTGACCTATGTGGTTGTCAGGATATGGGATCTCAGGCGTCTGATCGTGCCGATAACGTACTTCATTGAAAGCCCGTTTCAAAACTGGACGCGAACCTCTGCCGAGATACTCGGAACGGTCTTTCTCTATACCGACTATAACGTTCCTGTCGAGGCGGTCAGGGAGGAACTCCACAACATTCTCAAGAAATCGGACCACTGGGACGGCAAAGTATGTGTGCTGCAGGTCACCAACGCCTCAGACCGTACGACGGAACTCAGGGCTCTTATGAGCGCTGGCGACGCCTCGGCAGCTTGGACTCTGCGATGTGAAGTAAGAGAGAAACTAATCGAGTTCGTCAAGCGGGAGTATCCGCAGGCGCTGCCGAAGGTTAGAGCTGAACTGCACCAACTAAGAGACATACCGAATTCGGGTAGCCATTGTGGTGAAAAAGACGATAGGAGCTAGTTCACGCAGAATGAAAAACACGGCCGTGCACAACAAGATTCGGATCATGGCGGTTGACACCTCGACCGATCTTGCATCTCGCCTGATAAACTTGCTTGGAAAGGATGCGGTGGACGTGTGTCGCGAAACCACCATCGATCGGGTCCTTGAGAGGTTTGAATCGGAGCCCTACGATGTTCTAGTGGTCACCAGCCCTGCATTTGAGGCTGGCGAGATGGACGGGATCGAGTTGCTTGAGGTAATTGCAGCGAAAAGCCCCGCAACCCAAGTCCTGTTCTTGGTAGAGCCTCGCGATATTGGGACTGCGATGTGCGCCCTTA
>JBHLRV010000111.1:0-5662 GCA_048882205.1 Candidatus Thorarchaeota archaeon
AGGTCGTCAGCGGAAACATCAGACCAAGTATATTGAAGAACAAGAATATTGCCCAGCCCTTTCTGTCAATCTTCCTTATACTGGTCTTGGGGCGGTACCGTCCCATTACAAACACTATAGCGACTGCTAAGACATTGAACACCAACATCACAGCGAATCCTCGTACGAGAACAGATAGGACGCCGAAGAAGACCGATGAAATGACTAGAATGATGAAATTGAAGAGTGCGAATCTGTCCCTGTAATATCCTCTAACCAGCAGTGGCAGCACAATAAGCAATGGGAGAATATAGAGCACAATTGGCAGCGAATCAAAGAGGCCGAGTCCCGAGAGAGTCATTCTTGCTGTGACTGAAACCAACGTATATAAGATCAGAGTGATATCTACTATGAGGACAATCGTGGCAAATATGTGGAGCCTGCGGTCAAGCAGCTCATTCGACCTGATTCTGGACCTCAATGCTCTTCTTCTTTCGATGAAACCACTCATTTGAATGAAGAAAGAACATCTATGACCTACATAAGCGTCACGCAAAACCTGCAATGGCCCTCAGGCAAATCGTAAGGCAGAAATGCTGCCTTTGGCGGAGTGTACTTGGGTTTCAGAATGTATGACGTAGCAGTAGTTGGAGCCGGACCTGCTGGTGCTACCACGGCGCGATATCTAGCAATGACCGGTCTCAATGTCTGCATGATCGATAAAGACCAGTTTCCAAGAGACAAGGCTTGTGGAGGCGGTTTCTCTCTTTCACTAGTCGATGACTTCCCGTACTTGAAAAACAGGCAGTCGGAATTCTTGAAGGGCGTATGCCGCGTAGGCGTTCTGCATTCACCTAACATGAAAAGGACACTCAAAGGTAGAGTGGACATGGCTGTGGCCCTTCGCACGGACTTCGACAATGTTTTGTTTGAGCTGGCGGAAGAAGCTGGCGCGAAGCCATTGGTCGGGAAACGTGTGAAATCGGTGACCTTCTCAGAGGATAATGTGGAAGTAGCTATCACAGGAGGACAGTTTCTATCTGCTCGCGTCGTTGTAGGTGCTGATGGAGTCACAAGCATAGTGGCGAGGGAGGCTGGACTGAACAAGAAGTGGCGTTCCGGCTCAATAACCGCTTGCAGAGTTGCGGAGATTCCTGCAACAGAAAAGCAAATCGTCGATTCCTACACAGAGGACCATGAATATCATTTCTTCGCGAATGTCGGAGGACTCCCGGGATATGGCTGGGTCTTCCCTAAGAAGGAAACTATCAATGTAGGTCTCGGGATTGTCGACAAACATTCCGCTGGACTGCCGAAACGATTCCAACTGTTTATCCAGATGCTCAAGCGAAATGGAAAACTGGGAAGCGATGTAGATCTCTCAGCAACTAGAGGAGCACTCATTCCTACGGGCGGTCCACTAAAGTACACAACTGGAAACAGGTGTGTTTTGGTCGGCGATTCCGCAGGCATGGTAAATCCTCTGACCGGAGGAGGCATTGCCTATGCAATGAACGCTGGGCGAATAGCTGCTGCAACATTGAAAGAATGTATCGAAAACGACTCGCTCGACGAAGAGAATCTGAAGGCCTACCACAACGGATGGAAATCTGATTTTGGACACGAGTTCAGGCCACAGCTTATGGCACAGCGTTTCTTCACTGGTTCTTTTGCGAGCGCCCTCTTCGAGATCGGAAGCAGAGACACTCATCTTCAAGAGACCGTGACCTCGATCATGTCAGAAGGCTCGGGCGGAAGAATCGGTTTCCTACGGCTCCTAGGCCGATTTCTTTTCGTATGCGTGAGAGAAGCTTTGCGCCTGTAGGCGAAAAGGAAGGATTCCGGACCTGCCCTGACAGCTGAATCGACTGTGACTGGCAGACTACCGAGTACCTATCTCATGAGTCTGTGGTTTGTCAGTCTACCGGGTCAACGTCGTCAACACAGAGATTCTCGATAAGACAGTGCACTTCAGGTCTACCTAAGAGCTTCCTGCGTGTTTCACTCATGTCGTTGACTACACAAGAGATTCCTACGACTGTTGCCCCCAGCTTCTCAATCATCTTCGTCAGTGCCAACACTGTAGTTCCCTGTATCAGCCAGTCATCGACAAGTGCAATGCGATCCCCAGGATCAATGGAATCCGACACGAGTGCTAGTCTGCGATCAGCAAATCTGCTTGTAGGGAGGAGCTCAACAGGACGACTATAGTCTTCAGGAAGATAGGCTATTGACCTTGCAGGTACAACTCCGCACCCGAGATAGTACGCTATCGCTCCGCCAAGTGCGAGACCTCTCTGTTCAATCCCAATGACCTTGTTGGGTCGGAGCTCCACAAGTGGTTTGGCAAGTGCAACAACAGCCTCATGGAAGACGTCTGGATTCTCAAGAAGCCTGCTAATGTCAATGACAGCCTGGCCTGGCTCTGGCCAGTCTTTGATGACCTCTACATAATCATGGAAACTGATGTCTGTCATCTTGAAACCACGGCGTGTCCAGCCTTCATACCAGTCATATTTCTTTCTATACTTCCACAATTGGGTCCAAGGTCTCGTTCTTCCTACATCCGTTGCAGAAACAGTTATCACACCTTACACGAATTCAGCTTGAGATTTGGATGTTGGAGTGTCGTACGAACTGATAGTACCTGGTACAACTATCGGAGTATCGCTCATCCCTGGTTATGTCGAGATTAGGGACAAGGGTACTGTGAAGAAGAAGATCCCAACAAAGCATCGTTCTTTCGACGACGTGTTGGAAGAAGTGGAGATGTTCTTCAGAGCAAGAAGGAAGATACTAGCCCCCGGTATACTCAGGGACGTCCTTGTTCGAATAGGACTCCCGCAAGCGAAGGTAATTGTAGCAGATGAAGAACCAGCTGTAGTTGAAACCCCCAAACAAGAGCCACCTCCACAAGTCGCAGAAGAGCCTTCTGCCGAACCAGCAGCAATCATTGAGCCTCCCGCGCTTCCAGAAGACGAGGCGGCAACGTTTGTGGAGAACCCGGACATAGAGCCTGGGGCAACGGTTCTTGGTGGGGAGGAGTTTGAAGATATCACTGATGCTCTCTCTGCTGTGGAGGCGATGAGTGACACTTTCATGGCCGCCTCGGCAAAGAACAGTGAAGAGAGCGCGATTGAGAAACCCAGACTGAAGATCGAAGTATCAGGCACTGAAGAGATCAAGGCGGCACCCACGACCCATGCGTCAACTCCCAGCGATGCCAGTTGGGAAACAGAAGTGGCCGAAGAGGATATCGACGCTGTCCCATCTGAGTCTGAACTTGAGATCGAAGAGGCCACACCAATCGAAGCAGAGCCAGAGACCGTGAGTGATGAAGCTGTCAAGCGGCCCACACCTGCACACGTAGTCAAGCCGCTTGTTCATTCCAAGGTCTTGATTCTTGGAGAAGATGGTGTGGGAAAGAACAGCCTGATGAGAAAGGCTGAGATGGAACCCGTTACACCCTCAGAGCAAGTCATCGAATCTCTGCCCTACATTCACAGCAAGGTATTCGAAACTGAGGACCACAGAGTCAGACTTAATGTTTGGTCATTCGACGAGGCAGTGAAGTCCAAGATTAGCCGAAATGAGTTCTATGATGATGCGGAGGCACTCATCATCGTCTACGCTGCCTCGGACAGATGGAGTTTTGACTCCATAGACTTCTGGTTGAAAGAAGCTTCTATCACGATGGAAACTGTTCCGCCAATCGTGATTGTGGCAAACAAGACGGATCTCGTTTCAGATGTCAGTGAAGACACAGGAGATAGGCCAGTTTCCAAGGAGGAGGGCTTCGCTCTCGCAGAGAAGTTGGCTGAGAGATTTGGCAAAGGGAGGAAGCTCCATCCGGTTGCATTCCTCGGCACATCGTGCCTGACTGGTGAAGGCGTGGTAGATGTCTTCCGAACAGCGTCTGAACTAGCCTCGAGAAGCAAGTAGCTAACGTGAATGTCTTTCAGTTGAATATCAGAGAACTGGAAAACATCATATAGAACGTAGTGATGTCATGAGTCAGAATAGATGAGGCTAGATCGTTGAATTGTGGTGATGAAAACGGCACAATCTTGTGAAAGCTGTGGGAGAGAAGCGGAGCCTGCTGGTCCTGTAAAGACTCTAGAGGATCAGTTCGCTGAGGACGCGCGGAAGGAAAAGGGAATCTGCATTGATTGCTTCACGAAGAGGTTTGGAATCACATCGAGAGAACGAGTGGATACGGGCGGTGTCATATATGAGCTTCAAGAGAAACCCGCGCCCAAAGCAGATCTGGGCAGCTCCAAGTTCGGTTGCAAGAAGTGTGACTGGGTAGCATGGAGTGAAAAAGGGCTTGAAGCCCATATGCAGAAGCGTCATCCGTGATGACCAAAAGACAATCATTTTCCAGTTACCTGGAAGTATTCGCGTTCTCTTTCTATGAGATGCCCCGACATTCTCAATCCACCCAAGTTCCTGGCAGCGCTTTCGAGCATCCCCATGCGATATGTCGCGGTCCGCGGACCCACGCCTTGCAGCCACTGGAGGGCGGTGAGATCTAGCGATTCATGGACTGAGAAGTACAGTCGGAGGTCAGAAGCGATTGTCTTGGTTCTATCAAACATTGATACAGTAAGTCCTATGCTGGGCGCAGCAAAGCTCGCAATCACCCAGATGACAACCAGAGGATCATTGGCGAATTCGTTGAAGAAAAGCAAGAAGCCGGTAAGGATTGGCTGAACCAATGACAAGACAACGAGAGCTAGTGACATGTATTGAGGAGCATCATCACTCCCAAGTCCGGCCACTCCGATGATATCTTGGTTTGGTGGAAAAAGAAAGACTAGAACTCCGCCAGACGCGACACCCACAACCAGCGCAGAAAAGAGTAATTCAAAGACAAACTCGATTGTTCTCTCAGTCCACACCAGGGGGAAGCTGACGAGTGATTGTATTGTGAGTGCTGCAACGATTGTGGCGGCGCCTGCAAAGAACCCTCTCCAACTGAAGAACTCGTATCTCATGACCATGATATCTTCAGACAAGACTTGCTGACATCCACACTATTCTACAACGAGATAATACATAGACAAGTGATAAAGTTTCTTGTGATAGCAAATGCTGAGTCGTAGTAGGGCCTTTGAAATGAGGAACTAGTTGACTGGACTAGTCCATTGAGTTGGACAGCTTCTTTCCAAGTGTTTGAAACAGATGACAGAATGCACTTTGTACTCCTGCGCAGAGAGAGGGAGTTATTTATTAGAATCGCCGAAGGTGCTCAACTTGGGGTGATTGCCTCGTTCAGGAGAGTGGGTTCACGCGATTGAAGATACGATTGTGCGTATGGATTCAGTTTCTTGGGCATATGCTATGGGAGAGATCAAGATTCGCCTCCTGAGAAACCTATCTTTGGGAATCCAAGAGGGTGAGTGCATGGGGGGAATAGGCCTCAATAGCTCTGGCAAGACAACCTTCTTGAATCTCATGGGAGCATTAGACCGACCTACAAGTGGCAGAGTTGTCATTGAGAACGTGGATGTCACAGAAATGGATGAGAAAGAGCTACCTCTCGAGTGAAGGTCAAATCTCAGAATCAGATATGGCTGGGTGAAACTGAGATGAGAGAAGGAAGCGCCAAAACGGTCGTTTCAGAAGTTGAAGTCACTGAAGTTGTCCCGGTCAGCGCGATGGTACGGGTGCTTGGCAACGT
>JBHLRV010000112.1:0-5647 GCA_048882205.1 Candidatus Thorarchaeota archaeon
CTTCCTTGACAACTACGCCTCCTCCTTCTCGTCTGTCTTCCTTGTCACTCCCACCACTACACAGGATACGGTCTTGCTTATAGGTCGACACTCGACAGTCTTTACAAAGTCGCCGACGTTTACATCAATACACGGTGGAAGATGTGCGTGTTTCTTCGATCTACGTCGTTGGTATCTCGAGTACTTCTTGACTAGACTAAGATAGTCTTGCTGGAATGTGATTGTCTTGTGCATCTTCACACTAGTGACTGTACCTTCCATGACACGACCTCTCACTGGAAGACTGCCATGAAATGGGCAGTGCGGGTCATCACAGACTTTCTCTGGCGGATCTACATTTGGAATCCCTATGTTGCGTACCTTGGTTTCCGACATTAATCACCATCTCCGACTCTGGCGCTTCTTCAGCCTATCCTCAGGAGTGCCTCTCAACAACCCACCGTCGACTCTGACAACGGTTCCATTTGTAAGGCTAATATCAAACACGCAGACTTTCTTTGGCAGCCCTACCAAGCCTCTCTCTGTCGAGAGATGTATCATCTCTCGCGACTCATGCTCGATCGTCCCGACTTTGCACACAAGTCCTGGGTCGGTCGAGCTTACAACGTGAGTCTGGAGTCCAAGAAGCTCTTGTCTTGTAAGAGTGGTTGGCGACGTCTTCATGATTGCCTCTCACGCTCCATTTCACTCTCAATCGTCAGGAGTCTTGCAATGGCTCTCTTGACATTCCTGATCCTGAATGGGTTCTCTGTTCCCCCACCCGTCGCCAATTGGATTCTGATCTCTGAGAGCTCGTTGTACAGATCTTCCAGTTTCTTCTGACGCTCGGCGGGTGTGAGCTTACGGATGTCCTTAGCTGTGAGACCTGCCATGTCTACTCCTCCTCTAGTTCCTCAAGACCCTCTATCTCTTCTAGCTCCTTCAGAGTGGCCTCTGCATCAGGAGGAGCCGGAGCTTCTTCTTTCTCTTCAGGCTCCTCAGCATGTTCAGGCTCTTCAGATTCAACCGGAGGTGCTTCTTCTGAATCCGTGGGCTCCATGACGAGCTCCAGCCCGTCTAGCTCCTCAAGTTCTCGAAGTTCCTCAATGTCAGTGATCCCTTCAAGTCCCTCTTTGACTTCTTCTTCAATGTCTAGTTCTTCCTCTTCTTCCACTCGCTTGAGGACGTCTGGTTCTTCTACCTTCCGCGGGTTCGGCTGCTTTACCCTTATTACGCCAGGAAGCTTTGCATCCGGCCGCATGATTCTTACCTTAACACCAATTACGCCGGGTTTCAGAACCGCCGTATCGTCTGCCTCATCAACAAACAAGTCTGCTGGCTCTCCTGTCTTGGCCACAGTTGCCTGCTTGAATTTCTGATATCTTGCTCTTCTGCTAGACAGCTTGCCTTTCACTATTATCTCGCACCCCAACGCTCCAGCTCGCATGACACGTCTGAGGATCCAATATGCCATCCTCCTGAATCGAACCCCCCGTTCAAGTTGCCTTGCAAGTCTTGAGGCCATGACCTGTGCGTTAAGCCACGGATTCTCAATCTCACTCACCTCGACCTGAACGTTTTCAATGCCAAACTCGGACTCCAGAATCTCCGTCAATTCTCGAATCTTAGACCCTCTTCTTCCAATTACTACACCAGGCCGGGAGGCGTGGATGACAACTTCTGTCTTCATTGGCATCTTACGAATCTCGACTCCACCGTACCCTGCGGAGTTCAACTCCCGAGCAAGGAACTCGTCGACTCTCAACCTGCGAGAGTTCAAATCTATGAAATACTTGACTGCCGACACTCTACATCACTTCCTCCAGCACAATCTCGACATGTGTTGTATTCTCAAAATACGGTGTGCTTCTACCAAATGCTCTTTCGATGTACTTCTTGTAGGTGCGCCCTCTGCTGGCATTAGCGTGGATGATTCGGAGTCGGTCTATGTCCAGACCCTTGTTGTCAGCATTGGCTTCTGCATTCCTCAGGACTTTGAGAATATTCTGAGAAGCTTTTACGGGATGGCCTCCAGCTGCCCATTTCTTCATCCCGGAGTGATGTCCCCTCTTCTTCTTGTGACGTCTGAATGGGATCCACTCTTTCTCTTCAATGACATTCTCGAGGAGTTCGATGGCCTTGTCCAGCATCTTGCCACGTATGGCATTGCAGACCTCCCTGCACTGTTTGGGAGAACATCTCATGTTTCGACCACTGGAAATAGCCGTCCTATCCGGGTCAAGGCCTATGATTGAGTATCCATATGTCGGCATATCGACTCACATCCGGTGCTCAAGTTTCACTTGACTCTCAAGTTGCCAAGGTGTTGTCACACGCTATACAACCACTCCAGAACCTTCCGGCACACGTCTGCAGGCAAACTCCGCGCGCAGAACTAGAGGCCTGCACTGAATCCATCGGTTCCGAAACAGTCGTCATGCTAGAGCGACTGGTGTCCGCCGTGAGAACTGTCAATTTAAACATTGCGAAAGAAATCATTTCTGAGCGAAAATTAGGGATTGTCACCGAACTCCGCCGTGATGCGTTTCAAGACTGGAGTGGTGACAGACTCCTTAACCAAGTCTATGCCAGAGTCGGTCATTGTCGCTTTGACGAAGTGCACTCCTGCCGACCTTACGTATACAAGTCCTCTTTGCTTCAGCTTCTGCAGACTTGCTAGCACAATCTGAGTCAAGTCATTATCTGTAAGCTCTATACCCTTGCCGGGTGTCTGAAGGGTTTCAGTCATTTTCAACACGGTTCTCATACTACTGAGCTGTCTTCTCTTGCTTTCATAGGGGTTTGAATAAAGCCAAAGGAGAACGATCAAGTCGATTACGTCAAGCCCCAATTCTGGGTTACTCTGAAGAGTCCTCTTTGCCACCAGCTCTACAATTGGCATTGCTTCCACAGCACCCATGAAGCTTCTGCTATTCAATCAATCGCATGGTCATACTAGACTGACCAATCCTGGATTCGGCTCGTAGAGGTGTCCGCTCTTCATCAACCGATTCAGCGACTTCTCCAAGGAATCCCGAGAGATTCCTCGTTTCTCAAAGTGTTTAGCCAGACTTTCAAGCCTGGCCTTTCCTCCCAACTGGGCAAGAAGCTCCAAGACTTCTTCGGAAACATCAACACTCTCGATCTCACTCTCCGGGCTGTTTCCGGCATTTCGGATGACCCGGACGGTCCAGGGTCTTGGGAATATCAGCATCCCTTGATTAGACAGCTTAGTGAGCTGCTTCTCAACCCATGACCACTCCAAATCATATTTGGGGCATAGTCCAGCCAGTCTATCCAGCGAACACTCGTCGTCTGTTGCATTCTCCTCAAGGAGTCGAATCAGCCGCTTATTCTTCCCTGCAGGCGGGGTTTCTTTGCTCTTCTCCGCAACATCCTCCGCCAGTATTGTTTCAGAAGGAAGAAGGGTTCGAACCTTGTCTATGCTCATCTCGACTGCTCTTTCAAATTCGTCGCCTCCCCTTGACGCGTTGAATTCCTTGACAGCAGCCGTGGCCATCTCTGGAGAGTCGAACACTGCACACGACGCCTTCGTGATATCGATGATGTGTCCACAGTAGCTACATCTTCTGCGTTTCTGTCCTGCTGGGGCATTTGTGAAGTTCTTGCATTTCGGACACATGAAGACAAGAAATGGCTTCAGCAAGAGAGTACGAGCCTCCTACAATGGGTCCGCATTCTTTCTATTTAACACCGCCTCTCTGTGAGCACATGAATATCATTATATTCTCCGAAATGAGCTTAGGGCTTGGAGACACAACAAATGCCCAAGAGCGCCCGCGAGATCATTATTGACCCAAAACTATGCAAGGGTTGTGAAATATGCATCTCCGCCTGTCCACACAATGTTCTGGAGAAGTCAAATGCGGTCGACAATCGCGGCTTCTTTCTTCCCGTTGTGGTTGATATCGATGCCTGCAAAGTTTGTGGGCTTTGTGAGCTTGAGTGTCCGGATTTTGCCATATCAGTGGTGTCTAGCTAGTCTTTGGCATTCTCACGAAACTGGCCAAAACCCCATAACACATGAACTAAAATGCCTTTGACTACATATGAAGTAGCCCATTCAGAACTAGATTGAGGTCAGCAAGTGGAGAACCCAGAGATACGTATTCTTCTCGAGCTTAGGAGAGAGCTTGATGAGCAACTGGCAGAGCTGAGAGAAAAGGTTGAGAGGCTCCAGGAATACATCCAGGCCCTGGATTCGATGATAGGATCCAGCAGTTTTGCCACAGCAGACGCTGCAGTCGCCCCTGCCCGAGAAGCACCTTCTTCCAGCACTTCTCCTGCAATTGAAGCTGGCGAAGCCCGTTCGGTCAGTGTAATGAATAAAGCACGTGAATTGGAACTTGCCACAATAGAAACTGACGGACAGAGTCTGACAGTGATTCCAGCTTCTCACGCCATCTACGACATTAAGCGCGGCGCATTTGCTAGATTCTTTGTGGAGAGAATCCTCGGTAAGTTCCAGGAAGAGGATCGCCACAGAGTCGAGAATGGGGAGATAGAATGGGAGCAAGCTTTTGACTTCGAAGTGCGGGCTGAGGATGGTATTCTCCAAGAAGTGACTGTCCGCAACTTTGGTGATGAGGACAGGTTTGGTGAGATTCAAAGGGCATTAAGATGGGCACTTGAGAAGATATACCGTGCTCGGTGACCGCGCCAACAACAACTCACCTAGTCTTCATGTGCAAAAGTATTAATGTCAGTCCAGTCCCCTCAGTCTTGTTTTCGGGTTTGCACGTTAGGAGCGCCAAGGACCTTGACCCACTTTGAGAAGAGCATGGTGGTTAGTCCACAGGTGATAGTGGAAGTGATCAGGGACGCTCACGAGTTCTACACCGAGAACAAGATAGATGAACGATACGAAAGCATGGCGCTCGATCTTGTCAGAAGATACGTTTCTCAGGAGGGCACGCCTCGTGAGGTTGACCCACTGTTTGGTGCCGCGCTATACGTTGTCACAAGACACCCCTGGAGTCATCCCAACCCTCTCACCAAGACCGAGTTCTCCAATAGGCTTCGAATGAAGGAGTCAAGTCTTGAATGGTATACTGACAGCATTATCGAGAAGATTGGGTTCATAGTCCTCTATGACAGCAGTCGCAACCCGTTCTATGTTGATCCTAGAGGTACCATATTGAGTGTCGTTGATTCAATCGTGAGGGGCAGTGTTGGAGAGGAGGTCGTACAGGGAATAGTGAAAGGCAGTGTTGTGTCACCGAATGCGTTGGCTGACAAGATTGTTGACAGGCTTTGCAGTGTTGTCAAGGTAGTTCCACCTACTTTTGAGCACGAGCTGCACCGTCTTGTGCAGCGCAAGATCGAGGAGGAAAGCAAGCGGCTCTTAGATCAGCTTGATGGACGACAGAAGACCTGATTACGAGTTCTCAGGCTGTAGAGTGACCTCCTCTACAAAACGTTTTCCAGCAACGACTTGATCGATTGAGTGAATCACAGCGCCTGCCTGTTCGAGAATCTCCTTGATGGTTTCGTATTGCAGGTCATCACCTTCAAGAGTGATGGTGATGCTCTCCGTGTTCTGATCCACCTCTTTCAGGGAGATGTTCAGCCCGTTTACGTCCTCGCATCTTGAGAGCATAAGGGCAAGGTCAGTTAGCCTCGGTGAGTGAGGCTTAAGCACGTCAAG
>JBHLRV010000113.1:0-5596 GCA_048882205.1 Candidatus Thorarchaeota archaeon
GACAGGTCGAACATCACCATGCTGATTTTTCCCATTCGGTCTCACCTCTTTGCATAGACTCCTGCTAAACTCCCTTTAGCCCCGCAGGTACACTAGTGGTTTAATGGTATATACCAATCAGCGACTCCATCATGGACGCTCGGGGCTTCTGTTGCCAGGGGACAGCTTCTTGTGGATTTGCGAACAATGATCCTCATATCAAGTGTGCTCTTGCTCACAAGCAGAAGTCATCTCATTGTCGAGCGCATATTGTTTCCTTTTTGGAGAAGCACTAGTACTAGAATGCAGTTGGTTATTCAGTCCTATAGAGTCCTAAAATGAGCTCTATCTTACAGAACACTCAATCAGTAACATAGAAATATCGCACATCTTTTGGGGTGTGCCGGCGATTCCTTAACCATGGACCTTCAATTCAAAGATAGGACCATATTAGTTACTGCTGCATCAAAAGGGCTAGGCTATAGCGTAGCCAAAATACTAGTCCAAGAAGGCGCACAAGTAATCATCTGTTCTCGGTCAGAAGAGTCATTGAAGAAAGCTACTGATTCTTTGGGTGATCACTCTCGATACATCGTTGCTGACCTTTCAAAATCCGCGGATATTGATAACCTAATCCTCCAAGTGAAGGATGTCACTCCCAAACTCGATGGACTGTTCGTCAACGCTGGAGGACCACCTCCCGGCCACTTCTCAGACATAACCGATGATGACTGGCAAGCAGCCATTGAATTAACCTTAATGAGCGCTGTAAGACTCACAAGGAGCGCACTTCCTCTTTTGCAGAAATCAGAATCACCCTCTATCCTTTATAGCACATCTAGTTCAGTAAAACAACCAACAAGGAATTTCCTACTTGCCAATTCTGTGCGGTTGGCAGTCATTGGTATGATGCGAACGTTAGCAGACGAGTTGAGACCTGAGGGCATACGAGTAAATGCAGTATGCCCGGGTCCCATTCAAGCACACAGCACCGAACATCTTCCAACTAGTTCAAAAGCAGATGACAGAACTCCGAGAATCGAAACTGAATCGAAAACTGCTTTGAAACGATTGGGGCGGCCAGATGAATTTGGGAAGCCCTGCGCATTCCTGCTTAGTCCAGTCGCTAGCTACATACATGGAACACTACTACTAATCGATGGTGGGCTTTATCGTGGGATGATGTAGTTCCAAGAATTGAGTCAGAAGTTTTCAGTGTCAGGATTCCAGTCCTCCTCTATTGTCCAGTATGTAAGTTTCATAGCAGAACTCTAGATGTGTGGAGGAGCTCTCTTGGTTACCAGCTACAACCTTCTTCTCCAATCCGTTTCACGAAAGAAAGAGTCATTGTATGTTTCCAAAGTAACCTGTATGTGTCGTGCAGGTTCCATGTCTAACAACAGTCCTGTTATCTGCACGTTGTGATGACTGACAAAGTCTTTAGGACGGGGACCACATGCTAGTTGCTACCGATAGGATATTGGTGAAAAGAATGACAGATGACCTGGTCCCCAAAGACCTCCGCAAAGAGTACTCCAAGGAAGAGATTCTGGAGATTGAGAAGAAGCACCTGGCGCCTGCAGTGGCCCACTACTACGAAGACCCAGTGTTATTAGTCGGCGGAGAGGGGGCCACTTTGAAAGATAGCTCCGGAAAGTCCTATATCGACCTATTCGCAGGCATCTGCACAACAATCACGGGATACTCTCACCCAAAGTATGTTGCTACAATCAAATGGCAGGCCGAGCGACTGGTCTATACAAGCTCCATGTATGCCACTATTCCCTATGCGGTTCTTGTGAAACGACTTGCTGAGATTGCCCCAAAGGGACTGTCCCAGTCTTTCATCGTCAACAGTGGCTCGGAGGCGAACGAAGCGGCTCTCTTTATGGCCCGCAAATATGTGGGCAATCCCTACATTGTGGCATGCCATCACGCATATCATGGTCGGACCACTCTTGTAAGAGAACTCTCAAGTGCTGGATGGCGCACGGTTCCAGAGAGCCATCCATCGGGCGTGCGTTTTGTTCCATACGGATACTGTTATCGTTGTAGTTTTGGCAAGGAGTTTCCCGAGTGCGACATGGAGTGTGCACGTTATCTCCGAGAAGTGATACGTGTAGAAACCAATAGTGCCATCGGGGCTTTCATAGCTGAACCAATTCAGGGAGTTGGCGGCATCATTCAACCACCTCCGGATTACTTCCAGATTATTCATGAGATTGTAAAGGAGTATGGAGGACTGTATATCTCTGACGAAGTACAGACAGGGTTCGGTCGAACTGGCGGCAAGTGGTGGGGAATACAGCATGCAGATGTAGACCCAGACATCATCACAATGGCAAAGGGTTTTGGCAGCGGCATTCCAATTGCGGGATTCGTCACTCGTCCCGAAATCGCCGAAGGCTATGTTGTTTCCGACGGTTTCGCCACCTATGGAGGCAATCCTCTGTCCTGCGCGGCCGCAGTAGCTGTGTTAGAGATCATCCAAGAGAGCAACTACTTGGAGAAAGCCTCAAAACTGGGGGGTCACCTGAAGAAGAGGCTGGAGTCACTCCAGGAGGACCATAGGTTGGTGGGAGAAGTCCGAGGCCAAGGTTTAATGCTGGGAGTAGAACTCGTGCGCGACCGCACCACGAAAGAACCTGGAAGCCAAGAGATGCTTCAAGTGATGGAGCTATGCAAGAACAGAGGGCTAATGATTGGGAAGGGTGGACTTGACGGCAACGTGATCAGGATTCAACCCCCACTTGAACTCACCAAGGCCCAAGCAGATGAGGCGTGCACAATCCTGGATGAGGCTTTCTCTGAAGTCGAGAAGGGTCTCTGACATGGCTTCTCAGAGCTTAGTGAGGTCGCCATAGCTGTCAGGTCGGCGGTCCCTGTAGAACTGCCAGACATTGCGAACTTCACGAATCATGTCGAGGTCGACGTCGGCTACAACGAGTTCCTCCTTATCGCGTGAGCCCTGGGCAATGATCTGACCCCGTGGATCTGCTACGTATGAGCTTCCATAGAACATACCAGTCTTCCAGGGCTCCTCGCCCACCCGGTTTATGGCGGCTATGAAGTATCCATTTGCGATGGCGTGTGCTGGCTGTTCTATGGTCCAAAGGTGTTCAGAGAGCCCAGCGACCGTTGCGGACGGGTTGAAGACGATCTCAGCACCATTCAGACCAAGAGCCCGAGCTCCTTCTGGGAAATGGCGGTCATAGCAGATGTAGACACCCACCTTGGCGAACTCAGTGTCAAACACAGGATAGCCAAGATTCCCTGGGCGGAAGTAGAACTTCTCCCAGAAGCCAGGATCCAGATGAGGGATATGCATCTTCCTCATCTTGCCGAGAAGGCTCCCGTCAGAATCAATGACAATGGCCGTGTTGTAGTAGACGCCTACTGATTCCTCCTCGTACATGGGTGCGATCAGAACCAAGTTGTGGTCTTTTGCCAGCTCACACATGCGTTCTGTCAAAGGACCGGGGATAGGCTCAGTGTATTTGTACCAACGTCGATTTTGCTCAGCAGGGAAGTAAGGTCCGTAGAACAGCTCCTGGAAACACAGAATCTGAACATCCTGTTGCTTGGCAATAGTGGCAAAGCCTTCGTGTTTCCGAATCGTCTTCTCGATGTTCTCATCAAGGGCCTTTTCATCGGTAACATCGCCTTCCCATTGCGCCTGAACAAGCCCTACACGCACGTTTCTCACTGTCATCACTCCAAGGATTTCGCAAATCGGAGTGTGGTTCCCTCATCTAATAGGCATTTCCTAAACCGATTTATGTCAGGCGCCCTTGTAGACTGCGGAGGCGTTTCCATGGCCGAGCCGGATGTCATTGTCAAGAATGGAAAAGTTGTCACTGCTTCGGACACATCTTCAGCAGATATCGGAGTGCATGATGGGAAGATAGTTTCCCTTGGTCAGAATCTCATTGCTGGCACAGACACGCAGGTCATTGATGCAAAGGGGAAGTATGTCTTTCCAGGGGGAATCGATGTTCATGTCCACTTCCAGCTTCCATTCTCTGGAACAATCTCTGCTGATGACTTCGAGAATGGCACCAAGGCTGCTGCTTGTGGTGGCGTGACAACAGTGCTTGATTTTGCCATCCAGAGCAAGGGTAGCTCAATAATGGAGGCTGTTGAGGCTCGTCGTGCCGAGGCGGACCCGAAGGTCTGCATTGATTATGGTTTGCACGCTGCAATCACAGATTGGAACGCTGACACGCAGGCCGAGATTAAACAGATCATTGACTATGGGATTCCCACTTTCAAGATGTTCATGATCTACAAGAACGAAGGTTGGATGGCCGATGATGGAATGCTCTTCAATGCGTTAGAGGAAACTGCAAAGCTTGGTGGGCACATTGGAGTGCATGCGGAGAGCGTGGATATCTTGGACATGCTGGTTGAGAGGTATGCGCAGGAGAAGGAGAAGTGGGGGGCATATGCACATGCATTGTCTCGTCCCTGCTATACTGAGGAGGAGGCCATCATCCGTGCAATCAAGTGGGCGGAGGTCACTGGAGGGCAGCTATATGTCGTTCACATGTCAACAGGGGAAGGGGCAGAGGCAGTTCATGCCGCCAAGCAGCGAGGCGTGAGGGTATACGCTGAAACCTGTCCACAGTATCTCCTTCTTGATGATGAGGTCTTCAAGGGAGAGAACGGTCATCTCTACGCTACATGTCCACAGATCAAGAAGCCTCACGACAACGAAAGACTATGGCAAGGACTGTTGAGTGGTGACGTCCAGATAGTGGCAACCGACACATGCACTTTCACGACCGAGCAAAAGGCCGCATGGAATGGCGACTTCAGGAAGATACCCTTCGGGATGCCCGGTGTGGAAACAATGGTACCACTGATGTACACAGAAGGAGTCGGGAAACGAGGTTTCAGTGTGAACCAACTCGTTGCACTCGTTAGCACAAACCCAGCGAAACTCTTTGGCATGTATCCTGACAAAGGAACAATCGCTGTTGGCAGCGATGCAGACTTGGTTGTATTTGACCCCAAGAAGAAGGTCACAATCCGGGCAGCCAATCTACAGACCAATTGTGATTGGAACCCCTTTGAGGGTTGGAAACTTGAGGGGTATCCTTCAACAACCATTTCCAGGGGCAAAGTTGTAGTGGACAACGGCAAGTTCGTGGGAGATGTCGGGCATGGCAAGTTCTTGAAACGCATGCCCTTCGGAAGAATCTAGACTGACAATCATTGCGGTTTCGAGAGCCGCTCATGACGTTTCAGTCTTCCACACCAATATCTTCGTTCCACACGGTTGGATTGCCTCGGATGAAGTCCTGCATCATCTGGATGCAAGCTTGGTCTTGCATCACTATGACGTCTACTCCGCGCTCGCGTACATAGTCTTCGGGACCTTGATAGGTATGGTTCTCCCCAACAACGACGAGAGGGATGCCGTAGAGCAGGATGGCACCACTGCACATGTCACAGGGTGATAGAGTAGAATACAATGTTGCACTCTTGTACTCAGAGGCGGATAGGCGTCCAGCGTTCTCCAGAGCATCCATTTCTGCGTGAAGAATCGCGCTTCCCTTCTGTAGTCGTTGGTTGTGACCTCTGCCGACTACTTCGCCATCAATTACCAGCACAG
>JBHLRV010000114.1:0-5586 GCA_048882205.1 Candidatus Thorarchaeota archaeon
GTACACTGACTGATCGAAAGATGAAGTGGACCGCTATCGAGAACATGGGGAACGTGACTAGTACGACAAAAGGCCAGAGTGGTGGAAATACCAACACCGGGTCTTCAAGGATGCTCAAACCCCAGGTTGACACGTACCAAAGGGCCGGAATCATGAGGGCCGCAGTGAAGTTTCTTAGAGGGTGATGATCGCTTAGACCAGTCACAAGGAATGCGAACAACATGTAGGCGGCGCCAAGTCCCAACATCCAGAACCGGATTTCATAGAACTCTGACATGAGCAATAGGTCGAGAAGACTCCCTATGACTCCGAAGATGATCCAGATGAGCATACCATACTGAGCTGAGCCTGCTGTTCGTCTAGCGTCAAGTGGTGATCCCTCCTTTCTGACAATGGCATAGAGCAGAATTGTGCCCAAGAACGAAGGAACACCCAGGACCAGCAGGTATTGTCCGAGAACCCAGAAGAAGCCTTGAGCTGGGTTGACGAAGAAACTCACTGTTGATGAGATGAAAGCGCCGAACAAGACCGCCGCAAGAATCCTAGCAATTATCCCTTGGTAGGTCGGGAGCCGCCAGACTCTTGAGTATAGCCTCACGGTTTCCTTTACCTTGGCTTTCTCACCCAACGCGTTCCCTTCCGAGGTTTTGGTATTCAGTCTGGACCTCTCTTATCAACATTCCCAAAGTGGTTGGTGTAATTTCCACTATCACAATGCTTATATCGCATTCGATATTACGCGCGATATCACATTCGATAATGGACGTGCCGAAGTTGCTTAAGCAAGATCAAGCCAGTCATGAGTTTGAGCACATCAGAATGCCCCATTCTGTGCCTAGAGGACTATTGAGACTCGTCATCATTCGGCTTCTCCAATCAAGGGACATGACTGGAACAGACATTATGACTACTCTCGCCGAGAGAAGCGACGGTCAGTGGCGGCCAAGCCCCGGATCAATCTATCCTCTCCTTGCAAGTCTTGAGGAGGAGGGCATCATCGAAACCGTGCGGACTGAAGGCCGAAAGAAGACATACCGTCTTTCGAATGAAGGTCGTTCACACACAAAAGAGATACTCAAGAGAAAGCACGACGTAGAACACAGATCACGATTGAACAGGATGATTTGGCTTCAGCTCCTTGAACCGGCTGATAGAGCCCACTTCTACGTTGGTGGCATTGTCCATTCGAGTGAACACCTGAGTGAAACGATCAGGGAATTGACCGACACAGAACGTCGAAGACTACACAAACAAGTGAAGACGGCGGCTGGAAAACTCGCTTCACTTCTTGACGCCTTAGAATGAGGAGTACCAAAAGATGATCAACGAACAACAAGAGAGCATAGGTCGCAGTGCCGCTGCCCGATATATGTTGGCTGGCCTAATACGACATCCGCGTGCAATCTCATTTGCATTTCTGCTGACAATCATATCAACACTGCTGGTAACTGTCCCCATGGTAATCGTCGGGATGGCAGTTGACGAATTGACAGCGTCGGGCCTTACGAGTCAATTCACATTTCTCGTTTGGCTGATCGCAGGCTTCGGCCTCATCTATATGGCACTGTATTTCGTGGTCGGATACGTCTGGGCCGTGGTCACGCTGAGATGGGAGCGGGACGCGAGACAGGAATTCTTCGAGGCGCTACAAGAATACAGCATGACCTTTCACGATGTTGTGGACAGCAAGCGGATGCTCTCGGTGTCGATGCAAGACATCGGTTGGGTTCGAATGTCCCTTAATCCCGCTCTGAGGAACATCGCGGGGGGACTAACGTCATTTGCTATTACTGGAGTTTTTCTTGTTCTTATTGACCAGACACCGGGACTGACAGGCATCTTCACGATTCTCGGATATCCGGTCCCGGTGCTTACACTGATAATGCTGTTAGGAACGCCACTCTATCTTGCGTTTGCCTACAGATATGCGAACGCTGTCGAACCTGTGCGGCGACAAAGAGCAGAAGATATGGAACAACTCACAGCAGTGTCCCAAGGAGTGTTCCAGGGGATTGAGGTGGTCCGCGCATTCGGAGCAGAAGATAGAGAGCAAGGAAAGTTTCGGCGAGTCAGCAAGGACTATGAGAAGATGGTGGCTCGAGAAGGACAGCTGGCCGCTTTCTATGTGCCGGCACTTGTTCTGACTGCAATGACCACTCTAGCGTTCGCCTATACTGGATTTGCTGTCTTGGCCGATGTCTTGACTGCAGGAGTGTTGATAGAAGTCCTAGGTCTCCTGCTGGCCCTCGAAGGTCTGAATTTTCATCTACCGGCGATGCTACTCATGCTACGGGGTGGCTATGTCAATGCCCAACGAATCGTTGAGATTCTAAACTGGAAGGACCCCATGAAAGAGCCAATTGATGAGGTCGTAGACGTTGATTGGCTGGGCGACATCACTTTTGAGAATGTCAGTTTCAAGTACAGTAGCGATGATGGGAACAATGACCATTATGCGCTCAAGGACTTCAACATCACGATTCCTGGCGGCTCTCGAGTAGCACTCATTGGTGGTCCGGGCGGGGGGAAGAGCACGATTCTAAAGCTGCTCCTGCGGCTCTATGACCCGACAGGGGGCACCGTGAGCGTTGGAGGCGTGGACCTCAAGAATGTAAGAACCGAGAGTGTTAGGGATGTGGTAGGACTTGTCGAGCAAGACATCTTCTTGTTTCGGATGAGTGTGCGCGATAACATTGCATTTGGAAGGGATAACGCCACGAACGAGGAGGTGGTAGAGGCGGCAATGCGTGCTCAGGCTGACGAGTTCATTGTTGACCTTCCTGAAGGCTATGATTCAATGATTGGAGAGCGTGGAATGACCCTGAGTGGTGGTCAGAGGCAAAGACTGGCAATTGCGAGGGCCTTGATACAGGATCCAAAGATTCTCCTCCTGGATGATTCGGTGAGTGCGGTCGATGCACAGACTGAGTTTCTGATGCGGAAGGCTTTGGACGAGGTTATGGTCGGAAGGACAAGTATTACCGTCACACAGAGGCTTCGGACACTCATCGAGTCAGACTTGGTCATCATGGTGGACAAAGGACAACTCATCGCAGCAGGCTGCCACGAAGACCTTCTGAAGACTTCTGAGCAATACCGACGTATCTTCGAGCGGTTGCCTGGTGCCCAGGCACTTCTGGATACAATGCTGGTACGAGGAGGTGCTGCGTAATGGGAATGAGAGGCCACGGCGGTCCTAGAGGAATGCTTGGATACAAATACAAGAGGAGCCGGCCGATTCGTGTTCTACTAGGACGGATGGTCCGCTATCTGGGACGTTTCAGACGGATAGTCGCGATTGGTGCAGTCTTCTCCGTTCTGGCCACAATCGTTTCAGCTTTCGATCCTCTTGTTCTTACCTGGGGTATCGATTCCATCGATCCGAATCTGAATCCCTCACCAGCGTTCAATACTCTTCTACTCCTCATCGGGATCTATGTCGTTCTGAGAATCACAAGTTGGGCTTTGTCCAGTGCGAACACATGGATACTGGCGAGTGCACAGGCAGGGTTCGTCCAGAACATCCAAGAAGACGTGTATAGCCACCTGGTAAGAGCGGATCTCTCTTACCACAAGTCCGAGCAGAGTGGCAATGTCACATCTCGGGTTACGTCAGACACGGTTTCACTCGGGACGGGCATACAAGTACTGATTGGTTTTGCGAGCCAGGCCCTGATGCTTGTTGCTACGTTCCTGCTACTATTGTTCACATCTCAGGCTTTGGCACTCACTGCGCTGATTGTGATACCTGGTGTAGTGTTCATAGCTGTACTCTTTGGCACGGTGGGTCAGAGGATTATGCTCGCTTCTCAGAGAGCGTACGGGAAGGTTTCAGGCCAGATTGCAGAGAACCTTGGCGGCGTTCACATAGCGAAAGCATTCAATCGCGAAGAAGAACTGGCTGAGGAGATGTTGGAACTGAACCAACAGGCTTACCGACATGGGTTCCGTTTCATGATTCTGATGAGTGCCATGCAACCTCTGGTGCGGTCGATAGGTCAGTTTGCAGTTGCTGCAATGCTCTTCGTCGGTGGCTCACTGGCGGTGGGTACTCTGCCTGTATTGACAATTGGTGAAGTGTTTCTTGGAGTGATGCTCATCAGTCGTTTCATGTGGCCTCTCCTAGCCCTTGCAATGATGTCCACACAGGTACAGTCTTCTCTTGCTGCAATGGATCGGATCTCTGACGTGCTTGAGGCCAAACGTGCAGTCGCTGATCTGCCAGACGCAGCACCTCTTCTTGAGGCTAGCGATGGTATCACCTTTGAGAATCTCACATTTGAGTACGTCACAGATACTCCAGTTCTGAAGAACGTGAACTTCACCATATCTGTTGGAGAAACTGTGGCAGTCGTCGGACACACAGGTGCAGGCAAGACGACCTTGGCGGCGCTTATCAACAGATTCTATGATCCAAAGGATGGACGTGTTCTGATTGGTGACCAGGACATAAGGGAAGTGACATTGGAGTCCTTACATGATACGGTTTCATTGATTCCTCAGGAACCTTACCTGTTCGATGATACAATTATGGAGAACATCCGTTACGGTGCACCAGATGCCACAGACCAGGAGATTGCAGACCTATGTAAGATCATCGGAGCCAACGAGTTCATTGAGGTACTTGCCGACGGCTACAATACTCGAATAATCGAGAGTGGCAAGAACCTGAGTGCAGGTCAAAGGCAGATGATCACAATCGCAAGAACGATGCTTGCAGACCCACGTATTCTGATACTCGACGAGGCCACAAGCCGACTCGATGCTTATAGCGAGTCTCTTGTACAGGACGCGCAGGCCATGCTATTCTCTGACAGAACAACTGTTGTCATTGCACACCGTCTGACCACAATTGCGAACGCATCGAGGATAATCGTGTTCGAGGATGGAGAGATAATCGAAGAAGGTACACATGAAGAGCTGCTAGCTCTCGATGGTACGTTCAAGGCACTCTACGATACGTACTATGCTCATCAAGGACTAGAGGAGCTCACTGAGGAAACAGTAAGAGCAGCAGAAGAGGAAGTAACCAAGGCAGGCGTCGAGATTGATGTTTCCCCTGCAACTGGGCCCATGGGCATGGGTATGATGGGTGGAATGGGTGGACACGGCGGTGGACACGGCCCTGTAGATCCCGAGATGATGAAGGAAATGATGGAGCGCATGCCTCCTGAAATGCTTGAGAAGATAATGAGTGATCCAGACACGCTGCCTCCAGAAATGAGAGAGCGCATAAAGAAGATGCAACAGATGCGAGAAGGCGCTGAGTCATCATCTGGTGGAAGTGACTAGGGAATAATGGCTAGAAATCCTCGATTCTCCGGGCCGTAGAAAGGGCCGCACCGAGGATCAAGTAGGATTCTATGCTCATCAATTGGAGGTACGGGTCCAACAGAGATGCCCCGACGAAGGACCAAGTCCCGAGTCGAACCAACATGACAAAGACAGCAAGAAGTGACAATCCCAAAGGTGCCGCCAGTCTTCCTTGTCGAAAGGTCCAAAGCACGTAGAATAGGGCTACTGCAGCAACTCCCACCCCTGCGACTAGAGGGACCGTCGTAATCACTTCAATCGGGTTTCTTGCTG
>JBHLRV010000115.1:0-5534 GCA_048882205.1 Candidatus Thorarchaeota archaeon
ATCAACGGTCTTCCAGCAACGGGTAGCAGATGTTTTGGTGTGTAGGCTGATAGGGGCATCATTCGTGTTGATTCGCCGGCAGCGAGTAGAGCAGCCTTCTTCATAGTGGGTCGAGCATCTCGATGGTATACTTCGTTATAGAGTTTGTCGGGCATTGTATGATGGGCACTGGCGGCCAGAATGTGCGCGGTGGTGGACTGCGACACTCTATCCTAGGCTGCGATACATTAATATACTTAGTTTTTGATAAGTATACTATCGTTTGAAGCAAGCTTAGAGAACTCTGCCTGCTTCAAACAGAACGAACGAAAGTAGGTGAACAACCTAATGATGTCAGATGAACAACTACAGGAGGAGCTTAAGGATCTGAAGCTCACTAAGAGCCAGATGATCGTACTAGACATCCTCCGTAGCAGCGGCAAGGGCGGCGTTACTCCCAAGCAGCTCCTAGACAAGGTATCCTTCGCTCCAAGGACTGTTAGGTACGCCCTCAGAAAGCTGCTCAAGAAGAAATTGATTAAGAGAGTACCCTGTCTACAAGACATGCGGCAATGGATCTACGTCCCAGCGTAATGGGCCCCTTTACCACGAGATAGAGCATCACAAGCCTCTATCTCTCAGAGTGGGGTGTCATTGCGCCAGAAACACACGCTGTTTCAAGGGTCGATGCACAGCAAAATCCGATGACTTCTGCAAGTCGCTTCCGAAACGAAGAATCCCATCAAAGGACTCAAAGACGGCGCGACCGTGCAATAACTGATCTGGAGTTTGGTGAGATGGAAACAATAAAGATCGTGACAGGCGAGGAAGAGACCGCGGCCGTCGTTCGTGCTCTGAATGATGAGAATCGTCGACGGATACTTCACGCACTCAGGTCCAAACGGATGTCAACATCAGAGATATGCGATTTCTTGGAGGCCACAGATCCAGACAGGGAGTTGAAGCCCCAGACCGTCCGCTATCACTTGAAAGAGCTAGAGCGTGCTGGTCTGATTACACAAGAAGGCTTTGAACCAGCGGGAAATGGCGACACCCACATAATGACGAAGTTGTGGAGAGCCACAGCTGAGAATGTATTCATAGCAACAAGCGACATGGATGGTCTCCCTGAGAGAACGGTCAATGGAATTGACATGACTCTCGATCTTGTTGGAACGATGCGAGAGCTGGGATTCGTTCTGGAGGGTGAGGAAGAGATCCGACAAATCGCCCATGACTTTGTTGAGCGGGACCGCCTCTGGAAGAAGAGTCAAGAAGAGGCGAAGTTGATTCTCAAGACTGTGTCTGCTCTTGACCCCGGAGTCTATTCCATACTCCAGAGAATCCTTGGCATTGCACAACTCAGCGATTCAGACTTCCGGCGATATCAGGAGCTCAGCAAGAGTCTCACTGATAGATTCAGAAAGGCATACCTAGACGGCATGGGCGAAAACCCGAGCGTCTACTAGCCTTTGACTTATCTCAACTACTGTTGTCACCGTGGAACGGATACCGGGTAGTCAACAGACGTCTTATTCTCCCCGCTATCTTAGGTCCCACACCCTTTACTTTTCGCAGCTCTTTCTCTTCAGCCGAGAAGATACTCTCCAGAGAACCGAGCTCAGTCAGCATTGCTCGTGAAGTTACCGTGTCAATGCCTGGGAATCCAGACAAAATGTACTCGAGCGTTTCAGCGTCACCTATCCTAGTTTCCCCGGCTCGTGTCCGTAGCGGGCGCTTGGCACCAACCTGTTCGAGATGTGCTAGGCGATAGAGCACATTAGCGGTTTCAGTTGCATTTCGTGTCCACAGGATCGGAATCTGAATACGAATGGCTATCGACGCAAGCGCACCATATATGGAAGCAGGGCTTACGGCTCTCAAGCCAATGAGCTGTTCTCCCTCGATTATGAGCACAGGACGGCGATATGCAGAACGTAGCGACGTCAGCTGTACGAATAGTCGCCCGTCAATCAAGGACTGTATGAAGTCGCCGGTTTCCTTCCTCTCAACAGCCACCTCCTCGGATACGATGTAGTCACCGATTTCGAGGCTTTCTCCGGACAGCTCGACATCAAGACGAGTCAGCTCTCGCGGAACTGCTGTTGGAAGCTCTCTGGAGTCAACAATCATACGAATCCGATCTTCTGCCTTGGGTGCTTTCTTTCTCGGTGGGCTAGCCGCAACTTCCGAGTCCGCTTCCTCCTCAACAAAATCCTCAAGACTCAACTGCTCTTCCTCAGAGTCTTTCTCAGCCTTCTCAAGCGCTGATGGCATCTTCTTCAATTTCCTCACCACACTCCAATGATAGAACTCATCATGTGTTCCTCGAGCGACGAATATCACCACACGACCAGGTGTCTTCCGCCCGGTTCTTCCTCGCCGCTGGATGTACGGTACTACCGACGGCACGCAGTCATAGAACACCACCAAGTTACACTCAGGGATGTCAAGACCCTCCTCGCCTACCTGTGTAGCCACTAGTACGTTGAACTCGTTATTTCGAAACTCTTCTAGCACTTCGACTTGCTTCTTCTGACTGAACCCTTTATCTCGCCCTCTTGAACTCTGCCCTACGAAACGACTGACCCTTGCATGTTCTAACTGTTCAAGAGTATCTACCACTTCTGCCGCCGTGTCACGAAACCTTGTGAAGATAAGAATCCGTGAGTCCAAATCCACAGAGAGTTGCTCGTTAACAAGTTCAAGAATAGAATCCGCCTTTGGATGACGGTGTCCCTTTTCTATGAGTGCCTGGAGTAGACTCTCAAAGTGTTTGAACTCGGTCTTGGAAACTAGGTCTTTGACGCCCTTGGAGCTCTTCTTGTTGCGGACTTCTTCGTAGATTCCCTGAATGTAACGGTATGTGGGCGTCAACCCCTGCGTTCCGATAAACTCAATCAGGTGCATAATTCGAAGGGCAGCCGTAAGGTTTCGAATAACTAGATAGAGTCCTCGTGGTGGCTTTGTGTAAGTCCCTATCTCCCTTCGGACCTGCTGCTGAACACGAAGTATCTCCTTGCGGCTTAGACGGCGGCTATCTGGAAGCGAGAAACCATGGTCCAGAATTGGCTTCTTATAATCCTCAAGAAGGCCGTAGAGGATGTCTTTCAGAACCTCGACTTCTGAGGGCAAGACAAGATAGTGCATTTCAGTTGCAATCGAAACCACGTATTCACGAACATCTGGACTCCGCTCGTTGCGGACTTCTACTCTATGCAGACGGAGGTTGGTGCAGACAGTCTTGATTTGATCTGCTTGGTGCCCAGGTGAGGCGGTCAGCCCTAGTGAAAGAGGCTTCTCTCCCTGCTTCTCGTAGAGCTCGGCTATGAATGTATAGGCGTAGTTTCCCACGCCTCGATGGGCCTCATCATAGACAATAAGTGAAACCTGACTTAGACTATATCGTCTTTGGACAAGATCATTCTGCAAAGCCTGAGGAGTCATCACCAGAACTCTAGACTCTGACCACATGCCGGGTCTCGAATCTGGCGGATCCTGCCCTGTCATACAGACTACCAGCTCTGGGTCAATGTCTAATACCCTTCTCAAGAATCGGGCCTGTTGATCAACCAGTGGGCGAGATGGGGCAAGAAACAAGATCTTGGACTCTGGCCGCTTCGCAAGAAGTCTGGCCGCTACAAGGGCTGCTATCACCGTCTTCCCAAGTCCAGTGCTCAGTACTATCATGGTGCTTTCTTCTGAAGCCACCTCGGAAAGAGTGACCTGATACTTTCTGTAGTCAATGCTCTCCTTTCGTACCCCTGGCGCATCGACATAGGTAGTCTTCAATTCTAATTCCACACCATGGTTCCTCTGTCTTCTGGTGATGTTCGCTGTAAAAAGGCTCCTGCGGATTCTTACCTATCGTATATTCTCGATGCGGGATATATACATGCATAATGAATACGAAAGGGTACTGAAGTTTTACCTGGCTGGTCATCCTTCCGAACAGAGTTTCAGATGTGGAAGAGTAGAGTTATGGTTTCTACAAGAAGAACGTGCATCAACGCAACAATGAGAATCTCCGCCATGGTAACAACGTCGATTAACCACGTCTTCTTCCTTTCAATCCTGGCCTCCTCTAACAAAAGGAGGACTCGACGAAGCGTTTCCTTTTTCCAATCAATAGAAGCGTCCAGCAGTTGCTGACGAACGTCTACGAGCTGGGTTCTTCGTGCTTGAGAGAAGAGGACATGGAAGTAATAGTGAGGAAAGATCAGAGTCGGGACGACAATTACCAAGATCGACCCATACGAGAAAATGGGAGGTGCTCCAGTCCAAATCAATAGGGTGAGGACTGCATTGATCCCCGCCACAAACAAACCTAGGGTGATTAGATTTCTGAATCCCCCAAAAGATGTCATCCACTCCGAGCGCAATCTACTCTGATTGAACGAAGTATTGACGCAGAGCTCTCTATATGCAAGTGTCAACCCGATTGGAACCACAAAAGTGAACACTCCTCCAAAGACATTGGCAGGTAGCATGACTATTTGATAGAAAAGCGTCACTAGAAGAGGCTGATCATACGAGCCATACCAAGTCCAAACACTACCAGTTGGCGCGAAAAACGCCAGTAGGTTCAACACAATCCAGAACAACACAACAAACCAATACGCCCAATGCGTTAGGTAGCGCACTGTTCGACTCTGTAATCCTTGAAACTCTTCTTCAGAGCTCACCAGTTGAGCTATTCTGTCAAGAGAATCCAAGAACTCTCGAAACACAAACACGACAGATATCGCTGAAAACGCTCCGTACACTTGGAGAAGAATCCAACGAGGCTCAGCCAAGAAGCGTGTCAGATTGCCCGTGAAAATCATAACCGGCATGCCAAGCACGTATATGACTAGTGCAACTAGTCCAAAGAAGATCGGATAAGGAAGCCTCAGTCTTCTTGGGAGGGTATCCAACCAGAAACCCAAATCCAAACCTCCGCATATCCATGCCTGAAGCTTCCGAAATATCTTACTCACGATCGTATGAAGAAGGCCTTGCGGAAATGCGCTCAAAATCAGACCTGGATGTGCAAAGCTTGCAGTGGAGAGAACCATCAGATTAAGGGAGTATCGCTTCCCTCATTATGCTCACTGCAAAGAGGCTCCTGCGGATTTCTATCCATCATTTATTCTCGGTGCGGGATATGTACAGGCATCGCGAATGCAGTAAAACACAGAACGTCTATCTGGTGAACAAACCTCCGGCTTGGCATGATATCGCCTGACGCTTGCTGAGGAAGCTACGTCCAGTGAAACTGAAAAGGCCGAAACATTGTACTGGCCACGCAAAACACTGAGGATACGGCACATTTGTGTCTTCGATACCAATGTAGACTGTCTACTAACACCGAGAGAATCAGTCTACTATGAATACAAATATCATGAGGACAGATTAGATTAGCTCAGAGCTTGTCCGTCGAGCTTAACAATTGGATGTATGTGAACCAAAGTGGAGTTATGGCTGCTAATTCTGATAATCTTCTTCATTACCGTGGTATTGATTGCGACACGGGTAGTTCATCATACATCGGCCGCATTAGTTGGAGCGGTATT
>JBHLRV010000116.1:0-5507 GCA_048882205.1 Candidatus Thorarchaeota archaeon
ACTCACTCTCCATCGTGATGCTGTCGGTCGGGCACTCGTTGGCACAAATGCCACAGCCTTTGCAGTAGTCATAGTCGTACTCATACGAGCGTGAACCATCTTGTTCAGTCAATCTTACCGCCATATCAGGACAAAAGATCCAACATCTGCCACAAGTACCGTTCTTCATCCAGAGGCAGTCCGTTGGATTGTGCACAGGCCGCTCTGCTCGCCAACCTCCAGTCCTGTACTTCGCTGCATTCCCAGGTTCGATTATGTTCCCAGCCATCGGTATCTCATCGAACTTCTCGCTCATCCAATCTTCGCCTCCTGAACTGCTCTCTCCATAGCTGCCTTGTTGAGATCACCTACTTTTCCTGGGTAACGCTCTTGGACCTCGCGTATCACTGTGTCAATCTTCACTACTTCGGAGGCTTTCACAGCCGCCGCCATCGTGGGCATGTTGTAAAATGGCCTGCCCATGATCTCTAAGGCAATTGTTGTGGCATCGACTGTAGCGACCTTGCCTCCCTTGAAGCCATACTTATTACGTATCTCTTCTGGGCTCAACGTGGTGTTTAAAACAAGAGTGCCATCTTTCCTCAGGCCTTCTGTCGGATTTACCACTTCCAGCAGAGTGGGGTCTATGCATATGACCACGTGAGGGTTGTAGACTTGAGCATAGACTTGGATAGGTGTCTTGCTGATTCTCAAGAATGCTCTCACCGGGGCCCCGGTCCGTTCTGGGCCAAACTCTGGGAACGCCTGGATGTAGTTGCCCTCCTCAAGAGCGGCTTTTCCTAACATCTGATTACTTGTGACGACTCCTTGTCCGCCGCGACCATGCCATCGAATCTCAATGGACTTTGCGAAGTCAAGCGCCATAGTCATTCTTCACCTACTTCGGAGAAGCTTCTGGGCTGGCTCGATATGCCCTGCTTATGTATTTACTGGCGTAAACGCATCATACTCCCTGGAATCAGGCGTCAATCCCATCACCGGCTCACGGTCTTCTTTTAATCATATAGACTACAAGGGCAACTGAAAGCACACTGAAGATAGATGCCATTATCACCAGATTTGTCCCAATGTCTGAGAGAAATATGAACAGAACCGCGACTGGGACTGAGCCTGCCTCCACATTCCCGGCCGCATCAGCTACAACCAGGTACACTTCAAAAGACCCCACTGACAGATCACGTAGACTGAATGTGACGTTGGAATGAGTCCATGTGCGTCCATCAATAACGGGCTCGTCATTGATGAGAATCCTGTAGCTCAAAGGAAACTGATCTGACGTAGTCCAGGCTATCTCAACGTCTGCCCCCTCAGCCACATAGATCATTTCTGGGGAGTCTATGACCGGGGGACTAGTGTCCACAAGTGCATTCGGATCAGAGTCCTGTGAACCTGCTGATCCAGACACATTGTATGGGCCTGGAGGAACATAGTCCGACCAGAAATTGCCTGACCAAGTATTATTGAAACCTCGGTCAAATGCGTTATCTAGTGGAGCTACTGGCCGGGAGTTCCATCCGAATATATTCTCGGACACTGTGTTGTTCTCTGAGCTTCCTGATAGATCAAGTCCAGGGCCATCGTTCCCATAGACAGTGTTTCCTGCAATAGAACAATTGTCACTAGAATCCAGTTCCATACCCACATAGTTCGCATAGACGGTGTTGCCTGCAATAGTGCAGAGGTCGCTGTTTTCCATATACAGTCCGTAGGCAGGGTGCATGCCAAACGGTTCATCTCCTGTAGCATCGTAGATTCTATTACCAATTATCCGAACCGCAGAAACATTGCTAACACGGATTCCGAACCGGTTTCCTACTATAGTGCAACTTTCAATTGAGATGTTTCTCACGTCGGAGAGATGAATAGCCAATCCTTCCGGACTCCCATACGAGTACAGGAAACAATTGCGAATCAGCACATGAGAAGAAACTTTGGTCATTGAGATAGATGACCCGAAGGCACTGATGTTCAGGTCTTGGATAACATAGGGGTTGCTCTGTGACCCGTTACCCGGAAACCCTAGATTGGCAAGTTCGTCTTCGTTCTCCACATGTATTGCCGAGTGCCATTGGAGCTGTGCTAAGGTGAAGTCAGCAGCATGCCTTGATCTCTCCATGGTAGCTAGCACAGATTCTCCATATGACGGGCAGATAGGTGCGCTTAGCAGAGCAAGAAGCACAATCAAGCAGACTATGACCGTGCCCTGCGCTTTTTGAGTCAAGAACCGTGCACCCAATACGGACTCACCACACAGGTATTTGTGTTGGGCATAGAAAACAGTTTCCCATCATGCTAGAGAGGCTAGTCGTTCATTCTGGAGGCATCACAACTATTTGCACACTCGTGAGCGGTTTGCTCGTATCAGGATCAGAGGCCTCAAATGTGTCAAATGCCATCTCATATAGAAACCGGCGCTCACGCTTCTTCAGTTCATGTGCAATTCGAACAGACAGGCCCACACCCTTGAAACCGTAACCTCTTATCGCCACCATCCTGTGGTCGCTCTTCACCAAGTCTCGAATGGTTGCCGCTATCTTAGGTATGTGTATCTTGCCCACTTTGTTAGAAATCTCAATGAGAACGTAGTCGCTTGTGGGAAACACTCCAACTTCCTCGTCTGTACTTGCAGAGATTACATCTTCCCGAAGTCTTAGCTGTTCGGGAATGCGTTCCTGAAGCGACATCATTGATATACTGCCCAGGACTTTCTAATCAACCTACTGAAAAGATGTGGGCATAACCCAATCCTCATATGAGTCTGGGATTCCTTCTCCTTGTGCGACCTCTCGAGAGGAGACAAGCTAGAATGGACAAGAATAGGGCAATGGCAGCCACCGTCGTAATCGTGGTTCTTTCATCGGTTACTATAGTGGCATTCTGGTATCCTACGACACTACCTGATGTAAGAATCGGATATCTCGAAAAGGACCTCCACCAACTCGCATTTCGTGTTGCTTACGTCAACGGATGGTATGAAGAGGCTGGTCTCAAGGTCGAACTTGTCCCCTTCGGGAATGGCGCGTTAGAAATGGACGGATTTCTTGGCGCTCAGATTGACATGGGATATCTTGGTGCAGCCCCCGCGTTGACGAAGCGCATAAACCAAGACATCTTGGTCACAATCGTTGCCACGGCAAATCTGGAGGGTTCTGCAATCATGGTTCGTAAGGCTGACTATGATGCCGGTCTGATAACTACCGTGGCAAACCTTTCTGGGAAGGGTGTTTTTCAGCCTGGCCCCTCTACCGTTCAGAACTTCCTTCTGCGTCTAGCGCTAAATCAGTCTGGACTTGCATGGTCAGACATCACTGCATACTCAACATCCCCATCGAACATGGCAAACTCCCTATCAGAAGATGATCCTGCGTTCATTGCTTGGGAGCCGTTCAACGCACGTGCAGAGTTTGATAATCTGGCAGTTCCACTTGTTCTCTCTGGTGAGATATGGCCTCGACATCCCTGTTGTGTCGTTGCCACCTCAAACGCGTTCATGGAGTCAAATCCTGAGATCGTACAGGAGGTCGTTGATATACACAAACGTGCCGAGGAGTGGATAGTCAGCAACCCAACTGAAGCCATCCAGATCGCGGCTACCTGGTTGGAGATGGAGGATGCTGTTTCTGCTGTGGAGACCGCTTTCCATCGAATCATCTTTGACTATAATGTCAACCGCACAGGAATCGAGAGATACCTTTCATTCTTGATAGACCAAGAACTACTTCTTCCTGACAGGGTTCCAAGTGACATTGGCCTGTTCCTTGACAGTTTCATTGACACAACCTTCCTTGAAAGTACCTAGACATTAGAAAACGGCAGACACAAAAGAGACCCACACAGCTCGCCCCCCATAGAAGATGTCGTCCGTAGAACATCCTCAGAACAGCTTGATTAGAGAGAGTGACCGCCAGTCCAGCTTGTCGCTGATTTCTGAGTCCGGGGCTTTCAGATGGGTGATCGCCGGCTTGCTCCTTGTTCTACTATGGGTTGTCATAGCCTTCTCCTCGAGAAGCACGATTATTGAGGTGATTGATGCTTTCATCAGGCTCTCTACTGTGGGTGATAGCGGAGGCATTCTCCTCATCGATCATATGGCTCATAGTCTTTTCATCGTTCTAGTAGGTTTCGCGGTGGCAGCATTGACTGCAATTCCACTTGGAGTTGCAATAGGCAGATACAGAGCCGTCGATTCGATTCTGGGACCGGTTGTCGAGGCCATGCGGCCTATACCTCCAATTGCCTGGATTCCACTGTCTCTGCTCATCTTTGCGAGCCTACTATCTGCTCAAGTCTTCATAATCTGGGTAGGGGCCTTTTTTCCAATTCTCATCAATACGACAACCGGCGTGAAGCGAACTGAACCGGTTCATGTTGAAGTGGCGAAGACATTCGGTGCTCGTGAGCCGCAGATAATCACTTCCGTGGTTATCCCCTCTGCCGCGCCTGAAGTCTTTGCGGGACTGCGAATTGGGTTTGGAATCGGGTGGATGTGTCTCGTCGCTGCTGAGATGATTGGTAGTAACAAGGGTCTCGGATACCTAATCTGGACGATGCAACAGACTGGATGGACGGGGGCTGTCATCTCAAGTATGCTGGTCATAGGCCTCATTGGGTTTGCGGCCAGTTTCCTTCTGTTGATGGTCGAAAGAAGGCTTCTCAGGTGGCGCCGTGGAGTTTCAGTCTAGTCTGACGCTCCATAGCCTTCTCCTGTTCAACCCTCAGAATATCCAGAATATTAGCACGATACGCAAGACACTCGGGTGAGGTCCTGTTACGGGGTTGAGGGAGGTCTATCTCATATTCTGCGATGATTCTAGATGGGACGTTGCTCATTACCAGAATCCTATCTGACATGAAGACAGCTTCGTCCACGTTATGAGAAACAAATAATACAGTAGAACCTGTTTCATCGCTGATTCTCAGGAATTCGCTTTGCAGGTAGTTCCTGGTCTGGGCGTCAAGATTTGAGAGTGCCTCGTCAGCGATGAGGATGTCAGGTTTTGTGATGAGACTCCTGGCCATCTCAGTCTTTCTGGCTTGGCCGCCTGAAATCTCGTGTGGCAGATTATCCTCCAATCCTGTCATTCCTACAAGGGAGATTATCTCATCTGATAATGTTCTCTTGTCCTCTTGCGGCTGCCCAGCGAGTTCAAGGCCGTACTCAATGTTCTCTCTTACGGTTCTCCACGGGAAAAGGGACTCCTGTTGAAAGATGAAGCCAACTCTGTTGTGACCGGGACCAACTGGAGCATCATCAATTAGCACCTCTCCGTCATCTGCTTCTAGTAGCCCTGCAATGATCTTCAGCAACGTAGTCTTTCCACAACCTGATGGTCCGACTACGCCAAGAAACTCCCCATCCTGGATGTCAAATGAGATGCCGTCAAGCACCAGTGTTTCCTCATCCTCTCCGTTCGAATAGGACTTCACTATTTTTCGTACAGAGAGTGTGGGCACCGGATTCACCTTGCGAGGTAGCTACTGTCTTCGTTAAATACTGTGTCATTGCG
>JBHLRV010000117.1:0-5368 GCA_048882205.1 Candidatus Thorarchaeota archaeon
ATACTACTTCAGACCGCGTCCAAGAGCTCTTGCTGCTTCTAGACCTCCTCAAGAACCCAGTCGACGTCGAGAAACTAGGACATAAACAGTACAAAACCAAATCCCTGACTCCGCCGAGTCAGATTGAGGTGGTACTGACTCTCCAGCCCTTTGCTCTCCAAGACAAGGCTTTCAGTACTGGAGAAGCTGTTTCCAGCCGATGTACCATGAGAAGCATAGCTGAACAATGTGACAGACTCTGGCTTGTTGAGCCAATCGCAAATAGGAACATCCCTTGGGTAGAGGAACTAGTACAACTTGACAAGTATGAGATTGTCAGCATCACAGAGGAGATCATCGATCATGCCGCAACCAGTTTCGGTTTTGAAGAGTATGTACTGACTGCACCTGATGAGGGGGCACAAAAACGGTTTGGCCTCCCTGGTTTCAGCAAACGAAGGTCGGACTCATTCACAATCGAGATGCATGGAGAAATGGAAGTTACTGGCAAGAACGTCATTGTTCTGGATGACCTCACGAAAAGCGGAACCACTCTGCTCAAGGCCGCAGACCTACTCAGAGCTCAGGGTGCCGCAAATGTTGGTTTCGTGGTCTTACATGTCACACCCATCAGGGACAAGGGCGAGAAACTGCTTGACGACCTAATATCAAAGAGCGGTGGCAGAATCGTCACATCGAACACAGTCTATACTGCTGCTTTCTGTGAGAAGCACCCTGAACTGACATATGACATAGTCGACAAGCTTGTGGAGTGTCTGCGAAAGTGAGAGCGGCTATCTAGGAGGGAAAGTCATGAATCCTGAATCCAAGTATAACATCAACACGGAAATTCAATTCGACTCACTTGAGGTCATTGATATCCCGGGACTGATAGATAGATGTCAGAAGCGATGGCAGAATCTGACCCTTTGTCAGGTCAATGACAGCGTGGTCAGACTTGGTGTAATCGAAGGAGAGTTTCACTGGCACAAACATGATCTGGAGGACGAGTTCTTCTATGTTGTAGAAGGACTGCTTCTCATTGACCTGGAAGACAGAACAATTGAGCTAAAACCGCAGCACGGCGTCACTGTACCGAGAGGAGTCATGCACCGGACAAGAGCAACAGAAAGAACGTCAATACTGATGATCGAGAGCAGCACAGTCACGCCAACAGGGGACTAGAAGACGCTAGCGCTCCTGTGAGCTGTACAAAAGGAATTTCAACCGCCGTCTATGTTCACCTGAGAGTGGGAAGAATGAGGTCTGTCGTGTATGGTGCTGGAGCAATAGGTAGTGTGTTAGGAGCGAAACTGCACAGGGCAGAACAGGATGTAGTACTTGTCGCTCGTCCCAATCATGCGAATGCAATAAACGAGAATGGGCTTAGAGTTTCAGGCATCGAAGAATACGTTGTGGATGTTGCCGCGTCTGTTTCCCCCGAAACTGTGAAAGGCGCAGATATTGTGTTCTTGACAGTGAAGACCCAGGACACAAAGGACGCTGTGGAGGAATTTACCCCCCATCTTGGTGATTCCACGCCCGTTGTTTCGTTGCAGAACGGAGTTCAGAATCCGGAAATCATGTCTGCCATTATTGGGAAAGAGCGAGTGATTCCAGGTGTTGTTCGCTTCATGGCAAGCTACCTGAAACCTGGAGAGGTAGAGCACACCTGGGATGGCAACTGCATAATCGGTGAGTTGAGTGGAGTAATCACCGACCGAATCAAACGGGTCTCAGAATACCTTTCTTCAGCAATAGAAACTCAATCTTCAACCAATATCGAAGGGGAGTTGTGGACAAAACTCATCCTGAACCTGATTAACATCCCTCTCGCACTAACCGGTCTTAGCTTCCCATTCGGTTTCAGGGACAATCATCTTCGACTCATCACAGAGAGTGCGTGGAGTGAGGGGTATGCCGTTGTGAAAGCCGCCGGAATCAAGGCCGACTACCGGGACCTAGATATGTGGATTGGTCTTATCAAAGATGAGTCGAAGCTCAATCCATTTCTTAGTCAGCTGCCACCTGACACCCGGGTGCATCCATCGACTCATCAAGCATTGGTGCGCGGTTCCACCGACGAGAGCGACTACTTGACAGGGGAGATAATTCGTCTAGGAAAGCGAATTGGGATGGGAACCCCAATCAATACCGTTCTGATGAGAGAGCTTCAGGACATAAGGCAGGGCGAAGCCCTGGAGTACATACAACCAGAGAATCTGTGGCAGACCATCAAGGACAGTAAGTAGGTTCAATGAGATACACCAGAAAAGTGAGTATGGCGCCGCCGGGTTTACATCTCATGTCTTTAGCGGCACTGCCCTACTCTTCCTGCTTGACTGATTTGATTGCGGTAGCAAAGACACCATTGGCTTCCAAATTGGGATGAGAACATCATGAGTTTGATGAAATCGAACTCAGCGTCATTCGAGAGCCAAAGGGTTTAGGCTAAATCAAACATAGGCCTAGTCAAAACTCAGTCCACGTGTGGTAGGGCAAGAGTTGATTGAAATTGACCAGGAAGAGGATTCTCAACGCTGTTCATGAACACGATTTGGAAGAGTTTCTGGAATCGGTTGGCCTCCTGGCAGAGCTCAAATCTGAACAGCTAAAATGCATGATTTGTGCTGAATTCATCAAAATGGATGAGATTGCCAAGATCATCGTTCACAGAGGCCATATCAGTGTAATTTGCCACAAAGCAAACTGTAGAGGTCAGGAGGAGAGACCCGATGATACAGGTCTATGAAGCTCTTGTCTTTCTCGCACCGATT
Source organism: Candidatus Thorarchaeota archaeon (assembly GCA_048882205.1). GTDB lineage: Archaea > Asgardarchaeota > Thorarchaeia > Thorarchaeales > Thorarchaeaceae > SMTZ1-83. The sequence continues at coordinate 2,757 of JBHLRV010000117.1, forward strand.
CTAGGATTACTTGGACTTGTTATCGCTATTCTGAAGATTGCTAGAGTCAGGCTTGCACTACTGCAGGTGCTTGCCAGAGTGTTCAAAAGAGTCGACAAGTCCGCGATTGCTGCTCAGTGCGAAGTGTTCATGAAACCTAGGATTGCCGAGCTAAACAGAGAGAATCCAGAGGTGACCTTACCGAATGTCAAGGTGCAGTTTACGAAGCACATGCCAGAATCAGTGATTGCTGACGCTGAAGGTCAGGTACTCATCGTCCTAAAGGAGAGCAAGAACAGAGCAGAGAACCTCCTGAGAATAACAGAGGGCTATGTGAGCAAGGGTGTGATGCCTGGGGGTCGAAGTGTCGTTGACAGGCACATCGAACGCACGGTTGACGTTACCATAATACATCGACTTCTGGCTGAAGTCGATGAAGCACTGCGCCTATGGCAAGAACGGCATTATCAACCATGCCTTTCAAACCCAGAATCCAGAGAATCTCTCAAGATGACGAGCTACATGGACAAGTCAGGAGGATTCCTAACAAGACTCTTCATGCCACAATTAGAGCTTGTGGCCCGGAGACTTGGATTCACAATCATGCCGCATGTCGTGGACGAGTCACGATTGTGGCTGAAGAACGTATATGACCTCTCTTTGAAGTTCCATGAGGACCCTGAGGTGCACAGAAAGGATCTTGGTGAACCAGAATTCGTACAACCCAACTTCGGAGTACAGACAGTGTTAGTCGCTAGGTCTTCTACGATTGCCGCCTATGACATCAAACGCCATGTTGGTTGGGTTAGAAAGGGGCTGAATGATCCACAGATAAGCGAAGTCTACGTGATAGGTTTCGGTACTGAAACCAATTGCTACCATGCTCTTCGAGTTTTGGGAGAAACATTCATCGACAAGAGGATTGCGGAGGTGTGGCCCACTTACTATAGAACCTCAGGACGCGGAACTGATAACGTGCCAGTTGTACTTGTGAGGTACATTAAAGGGCCAATTGCTGATGAGGACCACAAGCGGCGAAAAGTCAGCAACTTCATGAAACACGCCAGAAAGGGTCTAAAGAGGCCTCCTATCAATGTACCAAGACTATTGGAATGGCTTGAGGCAAATGGCAATCAATACTTTGGAACAGATTCCCCTATAACTGGTCGAGAAGCAGGTACAATTGTCAAGGTCATGAATCGCGAGGACATGACTCTGGAAGTAATGGATCACATATTCGAGAATGATGATATTCAATTGAGATTTGAAGAGATGCTAGATGAGTATGGACTTGACTCAATACAGCCATCGGATGAGATTCTTTATCGGCTCTATTCGGCCATGGGAATGGATGACGCAGAGATAATCCCGCTTCTTGACCCAATGGTCTTCATGAGTAGAACGCGAAAGCACTGATGTACAGCTCACAGGAAGACCTGGGTGATGGTAGAATACCAAGAACAATGAAGTGAATCAGATGTTCAATCAGAGTGAAGAAGTCAAATGATTTCGATAGCAATGTTAATATTCGAACCTGTGGGTCACTGCGTCGAACCATGCCGCCGTGGCTCAGTTGGTAGAGCGACAGCCTGTTATCTCTCGATCAGCTGAACGAGAGCCAGACAGTTGTAGCGCATCACATTCCGTGGCGTGCGGCTACTGGTCGGAGGTTCGAGTAACGGGTCGACTCCCGGCTCGTTCGGAGTCCCTCCCGGCGGCGCCATGGTGTCCTAGACACTAGCAGAACGTGGACTCTGTTATTGAATTCCGAAAGTCTTATTGAGAAGCTCCAAGCACAGTCAGTTTTGCATCTTCAGCTTTAGTGTTATGATACATTGAATGACTTGAATTCCTCAACTGGTGGCCTGTTCTCCGATTTCCTGATCTCAACACTATTGTAAGAAGAGAGAATGAGAGAGAATGGATTGGAAGCGTTTGTCCTGACCCTCCGGAGCGCGACAACCGATGGCGAACGACTACTGGATCGCGGCAAAAGTAGCACTTCTTGGTGACCCAGCTGTTGGAAAAACCAGTCTCTTCAACAGGTATACCAAGGATTTCTTCTCTAGGGATTACAGAGTGACTATTGGTGCTCAATTCGCTGTGGAGAGCGAGAATACGAAGCATGGTATTGTCAAACTCCAAGTTTGGGATCTTGCTTCAGGTCATAGATTCCAAACCGTGCTGCCCACGTATCTGAGGGGATCCAAAGCGGTTGTCTTGGTTTATGATCTCACTAGGAAATCTACGCTCTTCAATATCCCCCGCTACGTAGAAATGGTGAAGTCCGCTTGTGAATCTCCTATACTTTATCTTGTAGGAAACAAGCTGGATCTTGTTGTGCATGATGAACAAGTTAGACGGACTGTATATAGAGAAGACATTGAAGCCGCTACAGAATACATTAGTGAACTACAGCGTAAGTTCAAATTGGATAGTGTTCTTTCCTATATGTCGGCAAAAACCGGCGAAGGCGTGAAAGACCTCTTCAAGGAACTTGCTGAAGGTCTCGCCCGGACATATTCTGAAGGGAGTTGACGTAGATGTCCACTGGTGTTACCTTAACCTTCACTGTCAGAAGCCTTGACGACATCTATCGTGTTACGTCTCGTCTTACTGAACTACTGAGTAAA
>JBHLRV010000118.1:0-5353 GCA_048882205.1 Candidatus Thorarchaeota archaeon
CAACTGTTACCCAGAACAGAGATTGCTGCGAATCTGACTACATGGCTAGACCAATTCGACGAGATTCGGACACCCTGAATTGAGGGCCAAACCTTGGACAGGCGCTCAATACCTAGACTACTGGCCATAGCATCGCCCCTTCTACTGCTGGGCATATTCCTGGTTTACCCCGTAGTAGCCGTTATCGCAGATGGCTTGCTTTTCGGGCCGGGTTCGTCTTTCGCAGAGACTTTGGCATCTCCTGTCAGTCGACGCGTTTTCGAGTTCACCGTGCTTCAAGCCACACTCAGCACTCTGTTGGTCGTCACTATTGGACTTCCGGGAGCCTTCGTTCTATCAAGGATCAAGATGAGAGGAAAGTCACTACTACGGGCGACGTTGATTGTACCATTCGTCTTGCCGCCAATAGTAGTCGTGGTTGGATTCCTCAGAGTGTTTGGACCGTTTGGGATTATGGATTCAATTGCCATGGCGATAGTTGGGACCACTGAGAGCGTTCTGAATCTCGCGAGCGGTATGATGGGAATTGTCCTTGCACATACATTCTACAACATCCCACTGGTTATGGTGATGGTTTCATCATCACTTGAACGACTGAATCCAGACATAGAAGAGAGCGCAGAGGCGTTAGGAGCCTCGACGCTCCAGAAGTTCAGACACATCGTTCTCCCCCATATCAGAGGAGCCTTATTGGCCGCGTCGATTCTTACATTCCTCTTCTGTTTCATGTCGTTTCCAATCGTCCTTGCCCTAGGAGAAGGGAGGTTTATGACTCTGGAGGTAAGAATCTGGATGGCCTTCAGGTCGTTCGATTTCGGAGAAGCCAGCTCTTTGGCGGCAATTCAGATACTTACAACGATAGCCTTGGCATATTCGTATGTGAAACTGGGACGAGTGGAAGACCAAGATATGAGCAGGACAGCCTCCATCAAGACTCTCGAGTTTAGAGAAATGAGATTGAGGTACCGAGGAATGATACTCGCCTACCTATTGCTGGTTGGAGTTCTTGTCTTTGGCCCGATAGCCGCAATCATTGAGGCCGCCATTTACGACCCTCTTGGAGGGGCATACACTTTGAGAGGTTTCGCAAACCTGCTGGAAGCAGGCACCGGAGGGGGTCTGGTTCCACTAGTGAACTCATTACTCTATGCGACGTTGGCAACTCTATTGGCAGTTGCTCTCGGCATTCCTCTAGCATATGCCCATCGTTCTCGAAGAGCAGGCGTTCCAACCTTCGCGTCAGCAATGACACTTTTGCCTCTGGGAGTGTCGGCGATTACAGTAGCATATGGGCTAATGCGAATGATTGCTGTACCATTGGGACTCACCACAAATCCATGGTTGCTGATCGTGATTGCTCAGACAATCATCGGACTTCCATTCAGTGCCCGTGCGATTGAGCTATCCCTGAGGGGAATTGACCCAGAGATTATCGAGCAGGCTGACTCCCTCGGAGCTTCGCGGTTCCAGAGGTTGTTCTTTGTGGAACTGCCTCTTCTTGCACCCGGCATACTAGCTGGAGGGGTGTTTGCTTTCGCAATGGCAATTGGAGAGATGTCTGCGACTCTGTTCATAGCGTTAGAACAGAACACTACGCTGGCAGTAGTGATATACCAATACTTGGGAGTAAGAAGAATGGTCGAAGCTGGAGCAGCCGCTCTCATCCTCGTAGCAATATGCTTTACTGCCTTCCTGTTAATCGAGAGGTTTTCAGGCGAATCGTCGGGAGGTGCACTCTGATGGTTAGTGTCGAAGTGCAGGGAATGACTAGGAGGTTTAGAGACGGCACGTCCATTGGTCCAATAGACTTGCAGGTTGAAGATGGCGAATTCATGACTCTGCTCGGTCCCAGTGGATCGGGAAAGACGACAACCCTCCGTATGGTGGCGGGCTTCATTTCACCCGAATCCGGCCGCATCTTGTTTGACCAGCAGGATATGACTCAATCTACTCCGAGAGAAAGAAATGTTGGTATGGTCTTTCAATCTGTCGCATTATTCCCGAACATGAACGTGTATCAGAATATTGCATTTGGGCTGGAGATGGCAAACTGGAGTCGAGAGGCTACCGTTGAACGAGTTGAGTATCTGGCAGATCTTCTCGGGATACGAGGGCTTCTTCACAGGAAGATTCGTGAAGTCAGCGGAGGCGAAGGACAGCGGATCGCACTCGCGAGGGCTCTAGCAAAGCAACCTAGCCTGCTGCTTCTTGACGAGCCGTTATCAGCTTTAGATCCTCAGCTAAGAGAACGTTTGCAGGCAGAAATAAAGAGAATCCAGAGGGAGTTGGAAGTCACCACAATCTATGTTACTCATAGCCAAGACGAGGCCTTTGCCATATCGGATCGAGTTGCGATACTCAACGATGGAAGAGTGTGGCAAGTCGGTTACCCAGAGGACCTCTATGACAGGCCTACGAGTGAGTTCGTGGCTAGGTTCCTTGGAAGTGGAAATGTCCTGCATGGCATTGTTATTGACTCATCCAAGGATCAGATTCTTGTCGAGTCTAATAGTGGTAGATTCTGGATTCAAGGGGATAGGCCAAAAGGGGCAGAACTGAAGTTCACAGTGAAACCAGAGGACGTATCTGTGTCCTTCGAGCCCAAAGATGGACAGGGTAACGCGAAAGTTGTTTCGGTCGTGCCTCAAGTCGGGGCATATAGGGTTACAATGGAAATCAGTGGAGAATCCCTAGTGGCACTAGTGACCGATGATTCTCTGGGTCGTGCCTTGAAATCAAAGGTCGGAGCAAATGTCCACTTCAACATCACGCCTGAGAGAGCAATGGCTCTCAACGACGATCCATAGAACAGCACTCGTCTAGGTGATGGCGTCTTCCCCTGAAACGTCCTCCATCGGAACTTGGACGTCTGCGGTTGTTGCAGATACAAGTCCTCGTTCCACTGTAGTCAGGACTTTGTCCCGAATGGTTTCTCCAGAGCCAAGCATGTCAGGGATCTTATACTGTGCTACAAGAAGCTCGATCATCCTAGAAGTGGCTCTGTTCTTCACATACATGAAGATCAAAGTGAAGTTCATGACAATGGAGAACAGTGGACCTAGCGCAACCAAGATTATGAAAATGGGAAGCCAAGGGGCATCGAGGCCAGTGGTCAGGGTCAGCTCCAACCAGACAAGGACGATATCCACGCCTGCAAAGAACTCTAGTATGTCTTCCAAATCATCTCCAACGTTGCTAAGCGAGCGGTCTCTGAGATCGAGATGGAAGAGACCAGCGTCCTTGATCACCCAGGGACCATAGTAGAGAGCTAGGACAGTAAATGGAAGTATTGCTGTGGACAGTATGACAACCCAGCCACCGAAGTACACTATGTCAGCAGTTTCTGCAACTACCATGAGGTCGAACCCCATTACGGTGAGAGCCATTCCGACAACAAGGACTGAGCCGTAGAGTGATCTTCTGAGCACTGTTCCCATGCTTTGATCCACTGTATCAGGACTGACAAAGTACTCACCAGTGCCACGTTTGAAGAATCTATGAATCCTCAATGGTATCGATGCCGATCGAGGAAACTTGACAAGTATCAGGCAAAGAATACCTCCGACCAAAGTGGCTCCTATTGACCCTATCAGCATAACTAGGGTATATGGACCAAGATTTGACATCGCTAGACTAATGAGCCCGAAGAAGGAGAGCACATACAGAAGGCCCCAAGTAGACCCAACCATGATCAACGTTGAGATAACGAAACCAGCGACCAACTGGAGAACGCTCAGCTTCTCTGCCTTGGCGATGTGTTCATCGTACAAAGCTGATAGAGTCTGTTGCGTCATTTTTACCAACTTAAGCCATGTTCGTTGGTGGTAGATAAGGATTCTCCACCTGGCCCCGAAATCGACCTAGTTTCATTTCGCAACACGAAACCTGAGAATCCAACACAACAAGTCTCATATATCACAAGTAGCGATATGCAGCTGTCCACAGAGATGACCCTATCTTTGGTAGTCTTCGACTGCTCAAGCGTTGCAGTGGCGTAGCAGAACTTGACAAAAAGAAGACATAGAGGACAGAAAGAACCGTAAGTGATGAGCAATGGTCATCGGGTATGAGGTTTCGGAGGATGGGACCCTCCAAGAAGTGGAGCTTTCGAAGGCGGACCTAGACTCTCAGAAGGTAGTTTGCGTGGTTGATGATGAAACCAAGTCGATCTATCTGTGGAAGGGGAACCAGGCAGGGATCAGACGGAAATTCATCGGAGCACGCGTAGCAACCAATCTGAGAACTGAATACGGATTCCATTTCAAAGTGAGAGCAGTCGACGAAGGCGAAGAGCCTCCAACGTTCTTCACCGCTCTCGACGGAACGACAGCTGCCGCACGAGTTCTGAAGCCTGGACAACCAGAACCACCTCCGTCGCCACCAAAACCCAAGACCAAAGCGCCTGCTGCCGATGCCGCCCCATCGGCTCCACCGCCGAAGCCAAAAGCTGAGGCGCCAATGCCAACTGCGGCTGCCAAGCCTCCACCTCCCAAACCAGTAGCGGCTCGAGCTGCCCCTGCAGCTCCGCCTCCAGTCGCAGCGACCTCTTCCGAGATAGACGCAATGATTCGGGAGTTGCAAGACACCGACCCTCCGGATGGATACCAGAGAGAACTGCTGATCGTATTCAATGAGTTGTTTACGGTGGCAGAGCACAAGGTTTCTGTTTTTGGTCAGGAAAAGGTTGAGAGGAAGTTCGAGAAAGTGAAGGATCCGCCAGAGGGCACTTTCATGGCGGAAGGCTTTATTCCAAGAGTCATCGTCAAAGAAGGGAGGGTGCTTGGCATCGAACTACTCAAGGGCACACCGGAGGCAATCCTCAGCCCCATCAAGCAAGAAATGAAAGAAAGGCTGGGGGACCTGATCAGCTTCTTCAGATCAGAAACCGTTGAGGCACCCAAGAAACTTGCAAAGAAGCCCGCGAAGGGTGTCAAAAAGAAGAAACTAGTAGCAAAGTAGAGGGTTCAATATACGCAGACTAGGAGCGAGAAAGTATGTCACAACATCTTGACCCGGAGAAGGAAAAGGATTTAGTAGAGCTCTTGATGGGCCTTACAAACTACGCTGATTTGGACGCTATCGCAGTAGTAAGCAAACAAGGAGTGAAGCTTGCCTACTTCGCGACCGAGGACTCTGATGCTGATCCCGATTTGATGGCGGCGGTAAGTGCTGCTCTGTTGATGACTGGCGAGATGGCTGCAGGCAAATTGGAGCTAGGAGGTCTCTTCGAGGTCACCGTCAGGGGACAGCAAGGTTTTGCGGTTCTGTCACAGGCCGGTGAGTTCCTTTTGATGGGCTCTGCAAAGGACCTGACTTCCATGGGTTTGGCGGTAACCCAGATGAGGAAGTATGC
>JBHLRV010000119.1:0-5332 GCA_048882205.1 Candidatus Thorarchaeota archaeon
GATTATACCAAAGCAGAAAGGAGGAGGCACAACCCCTCCACATAACAAGGTGAACCATGCCAACCTAGTGCGCAATCCATGCAAGTCCCTGTTCTTCCTATGGAAAAGTACGAGTAGCCTCAGCTTGTCAATGTTGCTCCGCACTTCTGGCAGAACTGAGCCCCTGCTTCAACACTTGCTCCGCACTTGGGGCACTTTCCTGAGTATCTATTCCAAACCGTGAGTAGTCTCTCTATCTCATCACGCTGAAGAAGTCTTCTTTTTAGAAGTCTTTCTAGCCCCTGCACTAGTAGCTGCTCAGCTTCAGCCGCCAACAGCATGTTGCCTCTCACACAGGCTTGCTGGAAGGATTCATTGAAGGATTGGTCTTTCTGGAGTAAACCGTCTATGGAGGCGACAAATGCATCATCAAACTCCTTGCTCAATGCATCTCCTTCCATGGTCAATATGCTCTCTTCAGGCATGAAACGCGGAGTGAGCACTCTATGAGACTGGTCGTCATATTTGACAACATACGTATGTATATCGAACAGCGTCAGTGGGGCGAGTTCTCTGATCGAATTGTTATCCAGTGTCCAATTCATCAGGTTGAGAAACTCCTGTTGGAACTCCAAGACCCTCTTCTCCATTGCCTGTTCAGACTTGCCTATTGCTTCATTCACCTCGGTCTTGAGTTCATCAAGCTCTTTCGCCTTGATCTCCATTTCATTCCTGGCCGCATTGATTCTTCTCTGACGCTCTTCGATTTCTGTCTGTAGCACGGTTTCTGCTTTCCTCTTGTCTGATTCGAATCTTGTTTGAGCTTCGGCTACGCGCTTCTCCAGATCTGCTCTCTTCGTGTCCATCATATCCAAGGGTTGTTGACTATTCGCTAGGGTGTCCTTTAATGAGCTTACGAGATTGTTGTATATTGAGAGTGCGCCCTGAGTATCTGCTTCTTTATGCCCAATCTGTGAAATTGCTTCTCTTATTTCACCAGCAATCCCGGCAAAGAACTGTTCAAGGTCATTCATAGCTCTGGAGAAGTCTGCTATCATAGCTCGTAGATTCATCTTGTGCTTCTCACGTAGCTTATAGATCTCGTTCTCTTTGTTCTCTGTGAGCTTGGCAATCTCTTGCCTTGTTCGTTCCTCCATCATTCTGACGCGTTCTTTTCCCCTTTCTCGTTCCAATTTGGTGATGTTCTCTAGGATTGTGGTTTGCGCCCCATAGTTCTCACTGATTAATCTCTGCAAAGTTTCAGCTGATTCAATACGTAGCTTTGCGGATTCAGAGATTCCTCTAAACTCTTCGGTTCTCTTGAGAGCAGCGGCCGAATCGGACCGGATATCAACTCTGTTGGGCTCAGCTGTAGGGTCAGAAACACGAACGAAGTCCCCAATTGCTTTGATGAATGAGGGGTCGGCCAAACCAGCAACGCCAATTGTGTGGTGGTCAACGTTCTCGAGATAGGGCTGTATCTCTAACGCCACCCTAGGAATGTCCGTTGCCTGAGACAGATCAGAGCTGATTATCCTCTTCACTTCACTTGCTCCCCTCATCTCAGTGAAATGAAGCTCCGTGGTCCCACTACTGGATGCATTTAGAGCAATTGATTTTGTTGCTGAGGTCTGCACAATCCAGAAGGGGAATGAAACACTGCTTAGACCAACTATCCTAGCATTTCGTCCTTTCCGAGATTCTGCAGATGCAAGTGCTGCCGCTAGACAAACGCCTTTCGACTCTGGTTCAGCTCTTGTGCCTCTTTTCTTGAACAAGAAGTTTAGATACAGGTTGCGAACCACACAAACACCGCCTTGGTGACTGTAATAGATTCAATTGCAGTTATGCCTTCTTACGAAGTATTGCTAGGTCTAACAGAGCAGGTGGACAGATAGATTGTCAGGGGGAGAGAGATCTTCGGACCTGAGTATCTGCCGGTCAGACAGGAGAAGCAGATGTAAATTCATTCTACCATATGCGTCGAACCCACTAGTCCAGAATACTCGATTTGATATTGGGTTTCGTATGTTGCATCTCAAGGAGAGGTCAGACAATGGTCAAGGTGAGTCCCTTTGTGAAGCTACTGCGAGGTGAGTACGAACTGACTGTGCTACTTTTACTCGCGAAACTTCGCGGCAAAGCTAGAGCTGACGAGATCATAAAGGCTGGCAAGAAGACCCGAACGCTCCCAGCTCTCAACGGAGCGAGAGTTGCAGGTGCACGCAAGTTCCTTGTGAAGAACGAACTCATTGAGGTTGAGAGAGACGGGAAGGAAATCATCCATGTACTTACCAAGAAGGGAGCCAAATTGGGCAAACTCCTCAATTCTATCTCCGATTTCATCATCAGGGATTTGAAATGGCAACGTTGAGTCCGTAGTTCCAGTCATTGTATGGATCTTGACATCTCCCAAGAGAGAGCTGTAACTATACCACAAGTATCAGAAACTATTAGTCCGGATAAGGAATACCAGAGGAGACTTCCAATGTCTGACAAGAGAGAGATGCTGCGACACTTCATCGCATCAATTGCATATCATGCAACAAAGGCGATAAGAGATGCTCCGGCGACGTTTCCAGAGTTCAACGCTGGAAAGGGGGCAAGGACACCAAGACAGATCTTGCACCACATGACGGGCGTGCTTACGTATGGACACAGCTTCTTCGAGAATTATGACACTACCTACTTCAAACATCAATCATGGGATGCTGAGATAGAACACTTCTACGAGACCCTTTCCAAACTGGACAAATCGTTGCAGGAGAAAGGTCCTAGGAATGTTTCTGAGGAGCAACTGCTTCAGGGTCCACTATCAGACGCAATGGCACACATTGGTCAGCTGCTAATGTTGAGAAGACTGGCTGGTTCCCCTGCACCTTCTGAGAACTTCATCTACGCAGACATCACTAAGGGTGCTGTTGGTCCAGACCAACCTGAGCCAGTGGCGCCAGACGAATGACGATATCCATCTGAACAGAAGGGATCAAGATGGCATCACTCAATCCTAGTCAATGGCTTGTTGGCTATGGCACATTCATCACTGGAGGAGCTTGGAAGAGATACCCAAGTTGTAGAGTCTGCAGAGCCCCGGGCCTCCGCCGAGTGTATGACCCTGAGATGGCATGGTTTCCGTTCGCAGTGGTCGACAAACAGGCTGAGATTCTCGCTGTCTGTTTCTTGGTCGATGAGGAACGTCTAGAGTACTTTGATAGATACGAAGGTGTAGAGCAGGGCCTCTATGAACGAGCAAAAAGAGAAGTATTGATCCGAGAGGACAATGGGACTTGGGTTTCTAGAGAGGCGTGGGTATATGTGCCCACGGCTGGTACAATGCAACATCCCCTTTTCCCTTGGGATGACTCAAATGACCGATGGCTTAGCGAGGAGATTCGTCAGCTGGTCGAACTGCAGGACTCGTTCCCCGAGTTCTTCGTGTCAGATACTCATGGATGAAGAGTTGCCAGAGAGAAGCAGATGTAGATTCGACGTATTCAATCGAGAGAGACGTAGAGCCTCTCTCACTTACTTATTCTCCGGACTAGTCCTCTGAGGGTTTGTCAGTGGCCCTAGTTCAGCAGAAGTCTGATTAAGGAGCAAGAGTCCTTTCGAAGTCCAAGGGAGATGTAGTGAATTGCTCATAGAGATAGGTACATGGCAGGTTCTAAGCGAGAACAAGGAGAAACACCTGGAGGTGGCGCGGACTCTAATAGCAGTACAAAGGGCCAAGCGAGATGAAATGCTTTACAAGGAGGTTAGATTCTACACCAAGGTTGATGATGAAACGTCTGTCGAACACTGGATGTACATAGACTTCTTTGAGAATCTTGAGGATTGCCAAAGACATTGGGAAATGCTTGAGAAGGACGGGGAACTCAAAGCAGCTTTGGAGAATGTCATGTCCCAGATTGTCCCAGACTCACTCAAGACCTCCCGTTGGATCGAAAAGGATGAACTAAGACTAGAATGAGTCTCTGTTGTGCGAGTTTAGCTCATTGGCATGGGAATCTTCGGTCACGGGTGCTTGCCCTGCACATAATGAACTCACAGATGTCAGAGTGCTAATCAGAATGGGTGACTACCGGCTTCTGGCGGTGCAAGCTTTATCATCTGAGTAAGCTGGTTTCCGCACATGAAAGGAATAGTCGCTTCATGCGGAATCATCTGCACTGAATGTCCAGCATTCTTGGCCACATTAGCTGATGACTGGGACAAGCTCGGGGATATTGCCGCCAAATGGTCTGATGACAAGATAGAACATGAAGCGAAGGACATTATCTGTGATGGATGCTTCAGTGAGAGAATACACAGTTTCTGTTCGGAATGCGAAGTAAGGGCGTGTGCCAAAGATAATGGATATCAAGTATGCTCTCAATGCTCCAGGTATTCTTGCAGCAAACTAGAAAGGCTCTGGAGCTCATTTACGAGCTATTCCGCCGATGACTTAAGAAAAACGCTTGAACAAGTGAAGGATCAATACTAGAATGAGATACTTGGAAATCATCACAGCACTTGAGATACTCAGGACGTGTTGCATGTTTCGAAGGTGACTTCGACTATACGTAGGAGATAATCCCCAAGTTCAGTATCATCAGAGAATACTGGAAACCTGATGTGAGTATTAATGACTCTATCCAGAATGTGTAATAGCAATGCAATCTTTCGAAACATCTCAGCCTCAGAACATTCCTTCAATTGGATGACCTTTTTGAATCTCTGCACCAAGTCATTATAGAACTTCGTGGCAATCTTAGTGATCTCTTGGAATATCTCTTGACCTTTGCCTAATTGAGGACTTACCAGTTCCTGAACAAACAGATTTGAGCGGCGCACCTCAATTGCACGCTCTATAATACTCGACCAGACCTTCAGGAATCCTTCATAGTCCAATGTTGGGGGGATATCCAAATCTGTAATACTTCGCATGTTTCTTCGCATGATCTCAAAGAAGATGTCTACCTTCCCTTTAGGAAAGTAACGATAGACAGTCCCAATACTTACGTCTGCCTTCTCTGGAATGTCCCTGACACTGGCTCGATGAAGTCCCTTCTCTCTAATGATATCTATCATGGTTTCAATTATCTCCTCTATCTTTGCATCCTTGTCACGTGTGAATTTCTTCTCGCTTACTCCCATGACCATCCAGCTTGGATTTGAGACACATCTATATGGCTGTATCTGAACGGTTGTTCAGTTAGGAAGGCATATATGAACACTTGTTCATTTATTGGTGAGTGTGACCGGCATGGAAATCAACCTAACCCTAAGAATCATCTATCTGTTACTCTGGCTTCTCTACTTGCTCTCAAGGCTCATTCCCTCAAGAGGGCTCCCAAGTCTTGAAACGTCAAAG
>JBHLRV010000120.1:0-5290 GCA_048882205.1 Candidatus Thorarchaeota archaeon
GAATTGTTACGTCGATTGTCTGGAAGGCAAGGCTTGGGAGAGCAAACGCCAGAATTGGCCGCATGTTCAAAGCAACAGGAGAAACTGTTAATTTGCTCGTAGCGACAGCGCCAAACAAAATCACTGCCACAACCTCACCGAGTAGCCAACCAATCATCACACCGACCACTCCCATCCCTGCCAAGACAAGCCCCACAGTGGCAGACACTCTCGCGACATCAAACACAATTCGGCCGGCGGCAAGACTCCTCACCGAGTACCTTGCAAGCAAGAACGAATCGAGGAATGTTTCCAAGGCTGAGAAAGGAGCAATAACAATGACAAGTTGGACTAGGTTCTGCGAAACTCCACTGATGCCTGAGAGAAATGGTGATAGAAGGAAGACGAGAACCACCATTGCGGATGAGGACACGAGGATTATGTAGGCTGACCTCCTCAGGAAGCCCTTCACTGTGCCAAGGCTTCCTTTGGCTTCCTGCTCTGGTACTACCAGTGGTGCTGCATGGTTTAGACCTAGTGCCCCTAGGAACTGCATGAATCCGTAGATGACTCCCAGAAATGCGATTTGGCCCATCTCGTCCTGAAGAAGGAGACGAGTCAGAACAGCAAGGTTGATGATTCTAAGAGACCCAGAGACTGCAGCTTGGCCAACGAAGGCGGATGTTCCTCTTGCCGCCGTTGAGGCAGTCTCTGTCATCATCCCAGCTCCTATGGCACAAGTCCTCGACTCTTTGATGGGCTTCAGACTGGGCAAATCAAGTTGTCGGAACACTGCTCTGGAAAGTCTTTTGAGCTAGCCCTCCCCGCCCTATGTGGGTTCAGATGATTAGGGTTGCCATGATCTCACCTCTGCCACCTCAGAGAACTGGGGAGGCACCTTACACGGCTAGATTGATCAAAAGCATCGTCAGATCTGGTGAGGTGAGAGTCATGGCATATGCTGGTGAAGAGGCCAATCCCATACAGACCTCAGAGGACCTTGTCGAAACCTTCGCAATCTGGAAAGGGCGGTCACTCACGTATCCATTCGTTCTGATGAAACACATCAATGAGAAACGACCACATCTGGTTCACGTGCAGTTCGGCCCCCATGGTAAGGTCTACGGTGGCATGTTTGGCGAGGTAATGCTGGTGCTGCTCATCCTGCTCAGACTGGTGGGTATTCGGACGACTGTCACATTGCACAGCACATGGATGCCTTGGCAAGTCAAGGCCAGAATCAAGAAGCGGCGAATTCTTGGGAGATTCGCTTTCTTAGCCTCACCCCTCTTCAGATTGTACATGTGGTTGTTCAATAAGGGGACCAGCACTGTTCAGCTGAGTACGGTAAGGGAAGATTCAATGCTTAAGAAACAGTTTCTGAAGACCTACAGGTTCGATCCTGAGAAGGTCTTGGAGATACCCCACCCATGTTCTCAAGCCGACCCGACTCGGACTCAGAAGGCCTCAGCTGACAGCATGGGGCTCCGGGGGAGAAGAGTCATTCTTGTGTTTGGGTTCATCCGACCCGGCAAGGGCCTTGATATTGCGGTCAGAGCCATGGTTCAGATAAAGGAAGCCCTTCCAGATGTGGTCCTCCTCATCGCTGGAAGACCGCAGTCCATTGAGGGTAGACGCCAACTCGATGAGATTCACAGTCTTGTGCTTCAACTGGACCTACAGACGGTGGTTCGATTTGACACGCGATTCATTCCTGAAGAAGAAGTCCCGGGCTACTTTGATGCGAGTACATTGCTTCTGGTACCCTATACAGAGAGCGTGGGCGCGAGTGGGCCGATTCATGGCTATGCAGGCTACGGCGTTCCAATCCTTGCCTCAGACGCCGGGTACCACAATCGTGAGTCCCTTGGAGGGAACCTCTTCCTCTTCCGAGCAGGGGATCCCAATGATCTCTCCAAGAAATTGATCGAAGTGCTCTCAAGCCCGGAGCTGAGAACTACAATAAGCAAGAAGCAGCTTGAATATGTCAGGAGAGAAACCTGGAACCTCGCGGCAATGAGGACCCTTCGAAACTATAAGAAGACGCTGCGCTGAGTAACGTTTAAGCCTTGGCTTCTCTTGTTGCTTCTTGCATGTACCAGCTATCATGCCGAGGAAGTGCTCTGTGCAAGACCAACAATGCAATCGCGTTGGGGAGTGCAAGCATGGCTGCAAATGCCGTAGAAGGTACTGACAGCAGTACAACCTCAGTAGAGTACATCGTGTCGATGAAGATGGTGAGCTCGTTCTGGCGTATATCATTGATGACGAGTCGAAATCGTGTCAGCTCCACAGGATAGACCTGAATATCCTGCCCTGAGAAGGTGAATCGCCAGAGGACGTAGGTGATGTTTGATGGCGAGAACTGCCATGGGGCAATCAGGGGCCAGCTGACTGAATGTCCAGTTGCGTTCAGACCATCAAAATAGAAGCCCATCTGGCAGTACTTCTCAAATGTGGGATCCCAGTCAGCCGAGATGAGGATCACTACTTCAGTTGCTGATGTGATTGGAATACTCGCGTTCTTGGACCAGACGATCTCTATCTGCTCCAACTCTGATTCATCTGATACCCCTGAAGCACTCATCGAAAAGGCACCGACTCCATTGACACTCTCTACCGTCGCGGAAACGTCGCTTGCGTCTAGACTAGTGTTAGTGAGATCCATTGTGATGGCCCAATCAGAAGTATCTGAGAAGTCATCGCTCCAAGTTTCGACTTCATCATAACCAAGTGATTGGAAATTATCATGCGTGTAGCTTGGATAGATCAAGAGCATGCATGCTAGCAGGAGATAGACAAGTCTTCGATCACGGATGACGAGAAGCGGTGGTAGCACCCAGAGCAAATACCAACCGTAGAAGACTTGTTTTGACAGCGTAAGCAGCAGCATCAAGAGCACCGAAGCGACGAGAATAAGTTGCACATTAGCGGTTGGTCGTAGTGGATTGTTTCTCAATCGTTTCCAGCTTGTCCAGATGATCAGCATGGCACCGATAGCTGTGCCAGCGCCACGGGCAAGAGCAATGTCGACTGGGTATCGCCAGTAGACGCCCGGACCAGGGGGAAGGAAGGGATATACCCATGCAAGCAATGTCATGATTGCAAGGAGTACTCCGATACTCGCGGTCACGACATCATATGTTGTTGCGGTTCTGATTCTTGACTCGGCAAAGGATTTGAGCATGAAGAAAATGATGAGAATGATTGCGCTTCCTGCCACGAGGGCTATGGCTAGGAGATGAAATGGTCCTAGGCCAAATATGAATCCTATCAGCGCGTCGAAGAATCCGGTTTCAAGGCCGGGCATGGCTGTTCCTGGGAGCAGAAGGTCGCCTCGCAGCCAGACAGGCACAGAGAAGGGAATGAAGGTCAAGTAGCCAGTGATGACTGCCGCAGAGATGAACTCAGCCTTCTTTCTGTGTTCAGCAATCATCAGCAGAAACAGAGGCAAGAGGAAGCCAGTGTAGACCTTTGTGGCCGCACTGAGTCCGAGGAACACTCCACTCCATCCATGTCTTTGTTCGAGAATACACCATATGGATATCAGAAGGAGTAAGTTGGCAATCGGCTCAAAGTGACCATTCAATCCAGACTCGATTATCGAGAAGGGGAGGATTGCATAGGCAAACGGCACGACTGTCTTCACATCGCGGATTACTTTACGACGAGTCATCTCCCAGAGAATCACGACTATCGCGACATCGAATAGAATGGCCAATATCTTGTAACTATCAATTGATGGGGCAACAATCATGATTGCAAAGATGAAATAACCAAACACTGGAGGATATGGGAAATAGAAATCGGCATATGGCATATCTCCCCAGGACATGAACTTGCCAAAATCGATGTACCATAGGGCGTCTAAAGAGATAATCACCCCAGAGCCCACCCATGCCAGACGAGGAACAACTGTAATGATGAGTAGGATCATGAATGAGCGTTTCTCAGATACACCAAATAGTGGTGATTCCACACTTTGCTTCTTTAGATGCAGAGCGAGCGCCAGTGTGACAATGTAGAGGGCAGACCACAATGCCACAACTATGAAGAATGGGTACATGGCCCCGCCAACAAACCTCAACAGCAATGGTGGAATGACATTAAGAACCACCGCAATCGTGAGAATCATTCTATCTCGTTTTCTCGAAATGCGGCCGAGGACTTGTGAATAATCCCTCTGAAACTCACTGCTGGACTCCAAAGGGGTCACTCCTGCTCAATCAGCACCCTTGGTTGTCCGTAAGCTAAGAGGAAACTCAGTCTTCTCAAAGGAGGACAGATGGGCTGAGTCTACTCTCCTCTCGTGCATCCTCGAGGAGTGAGCAGTCGGGCTTCCTTTGCCATTCAGGATGAACTGCCTTCCAACTTGGCCCAGATATCCTAACAAGATGTTTCTATTGAGCTTACTTGAGCCCAGTCTTCTGTTGCTGAACACTATAGGAACCTCAACGACCTTCAGAGATCTATCATATGCGAGAATATCAAGGAGAAACTTGGACTCAGAATCTCCTATGCCATCAACGAGGATCTGATTTGACTTAAAGGCTGCAAAACCGCTCATCGGATCCTTCACGCCTACACGTAGAAGAGCCTTGGCAATCAGAGTTGCCCCTAGACTCAGGACCACCCTATGACGAGGCCACCCATCTACACCGCCTCCAGGCACATATCTGGAGCCGACTGCTATATCATAGCCCTGTTCGATGTTCCTGAAGAACTCAGGAAGATACTTTGGATCGTGTGAGAAATCGGCATCCATTACTGCGACATGTCCATTTCTAGCGAATCTGGCTGCATCCCTTACAGCACTTGAAATACCACGAAGTCCACTACGTTCAAGAAGTCTGATGTTATAGCTCCGACTGAGACTCTCAACTACCCCGCATGTGTCATCAGTGCTATCGTCATCTACAACAACCACTGAAACCTCCTCATCGCCCATGTTCCTGTAGATGAGAGGTATCAAACGCCCTATGTTCGCTTCTTCATTCAGAGTTGGGATGATCACCGTCTTCATTGATGACTACTCCCCGCAAGTGGAACACAGAGTATGAGGACACAATATGACTATACTGGGCATTAAGAACATTCTGGAACAAGAAGCTGCCGGACGAAAGAGTCAGTCAAAGCTTCCAGCTGCCTCTAACGCCTTGTGAGCTGCTTCGATTCCCTTCAGATCGTTGACTGGAATCCATTTCTCTGAAGGAATATTCACAGCGTAGAGTCGCCCCTCGGCCGACTTCTCGAGGGGGGATCCCACCGGGAGGGGATTGCGCTTCGGGGGGTCCTGATCAGGGAACGGGCG
>JBHLRV010000121.1:0-5283 GCA_048882205.1 Candidatus Thorarchaeota archaeon
CACGGACCATATTTCTCTCATGTCTCATAGTTGTCAATCCTGAGCCTGAGTAAGTGACGTTTAGAAACTGTGGTCGTTCACCCATGACTATCCCTCTGATGTGTAAACGTAATGCTAGATAGCTCTTTACGCAATCTTGGCATCTGTCAGTATTAAGTTTGTTACCGCGTATCTCTAGCGTCTGCAGAATAAGTGAAATCGGGTTCCATTTCTTTACTCAAGACAGTCAAACATATTACTGACCACACCGCGAACGAGAAACATCGAAACCAAACAAGAGAGGACGGAAAGGATGGAAATCAAGAAGGTAGCAGTCCTAGGTGCGGGTCTGATGGGTAATGGAATCGCCCATGTCTGCGCCCAGGCAGGTTATGAGGTAAAGATGCGGGACATTGACCAGAAGTTCATAGACAAAGGCATGGCAACCATCAAGAAGAATCTTGAACGGGGATTGAAGAAGGGTCGGATAACTCATGAAGAGATTGACACAGTTCTTGGAAGAATCAAAGGTGTCCTTGATCTCAAGGAGGCCGTCGAGGATGCAGATCTTGTTATCGAAGCGATTCCCGAGATTGTGCAGCTAAAGCTCGACGTCTGGAAAGAGGTTGATGCACTCGCACCCAAACATGCAATTCTCGCATCAAATACGTCGAGTATCAGTATCACCCAAATGGCCGCTGTGACAAAGAGACCCAATCTGTTCATTGGTATGCATTTCTTCAACCCTGTGCCTGTGATGCGACTTGTTGAGATAATCAAGGGTCAGGCAACTGATGATGCGACTGTGGATATCATCAAGGAAGTTTCTACGAAGATTGGCAAGGAAACTGTTCTGGTCAACGAGGCACCTGGCTTCGCAGTTAACAGGCTGTTGGTACCTGCACTCAATGAGGCAGTCTTTGCAATTCAAGAGGGCGTTGCTACCGTTGAGGATATGGACCTCGCTGTGAAGCTAGGTCTGAACTGGCCCATGGGTCCATTGACCTTGCTTGACTTTGTCGGGCTTGACACATCACTTCATATCTCCGACTACTTTGTTGACGAGTTCAAAGACAGCAAGTACAGAGCTCCTGCGCTTCTACGGAAGATGGTCAGGGCAGGATGGTTGGGCAGAAAGACCGGCATGGGCTTCTACGACTATAGTGGCGACGAACCCGTACCTAATAGGTTCTAGGATTCTGAATGTGTACGAGTGGCTCTCCAAGGCCACTCGTACTTCGTTTTGAGTTTGCGGGAACATTAATACTCAAGGGCCACATGCTTCATGGGTGACCAAGATGAGGTACAAGGAGAGCAAGTACATAGGCTATGACGGAACGCGAATGTTCATGGCTACTTGGATACCCGACGATGAAAGGCCTCGTGCGCTGGTAATTGCTATTCATGGCCTTGGCAGTCACGGCCTTGACCTTGCGGTTCTCGGAGAGTATTTCGCTGAGCGAGGAGTCGCGGTCTTTGCACCTGACATGAGAGGGTTTGGTCACTTCGAAGGACGAAAAGGACACGTTATGCGGTTTGACGAATACATCGAAGACATTCAGAACATTGTGATGCAGTCAAAGGATCGATACCTGAACGCACTGACTTACTTATTCGGGGGTTCACTTGGCGGCCTCAAGGTAGTCAGATACGTTGTTGCATATCCGAACACAGTTGACGGAATCATGCTGCAATGTCCGGCCGTGACTCATTCAATAGACATAAACCCGGTCACGAAGATCTTCGCAAACATCCTCTCGATTCTAAACGTAAAGAGATACTTTGGCGACTTTACGAAGTATGAAGACGGTACGAGAAACCCTGAGGCCATAAAACGCCACGAAGAAGACCCACTCAGGTTTGAACAAGTCACTCCTAGATTCGGGATGGAGGCTCTCAAGGCCTCGAAGGAGTCTTTTGAGTTCGGACCACGCATTACTTTGCCGGTCTACTACCAACAGGGGGGAGAGGACAAGTTGGTACCAGTGGATGAAAGTCAGAAGTTCTATGAAACCATAGCCTCGGCAGACAAGACATTCAGACTTTACGATGGACTCTACCATGAGCTCATTGAAGAACCAGAGAATGAGCAAGTTCTGGGTGACATGTACGGCTGGCTAGAGAAACGCCTCCCGTCCTAGTTCTTCTCCCTTCTCCAGTGACCAAAGATTACATGAGGCGGAATCAGCAGCGCTGGAATGCACGTCACAAGGATTATCGCCCAATCAATTGCCAGCAGAGGCGTTGTCTGGAATAGCGGCCGCATGAATGGAAGGTAGATTGTGGCCAAAGTGAGGAGAACGGACAGGAAGACTGCGCCAACTAGTGTCCTTGAGTTTCTTATGCGTGTCTTCCACACCGGCCTGTACTCATCTCTGCAATTCCACACAAACATGAGTTCGAAGGTCACAACGCTCGCGAAGACTCCCGTCCTAGCATGCCGGAGAGCACCCACCCATGGTTCAGACGTCCAGTCCACTGGTGGACCTGTGAAGCCTGGAATCCATCCGCCATAAGTTGCGAGAAACCAGAAGAAGACTATAGCAGCTGATAGAAATGCTACAAACCCGGCAATTATGACGAACAGGATCATACCTCTGTTCATCATCTTCTCTCCCGGTCTTCTTGGTGGCCTCTCCATCACTCCCTCCTCAGGAGGATCCAAACCAAGTGCCAATGCGGGGAATCCATCCGTTGCCAGATTCAGCCAAAGAATCTGGATTGGGGTTATTGGCAGTGGGAAACCCAACATGATTATTGTGAAGATCAGAAAGATCTCATCGAAGTTGGCGGCAAGCAAGAACCTCACAAACTTGCGAATGTTGGCGTATATCTCTCTGCCCTTCTCGACTGCCGTCACAATTGTGGCAAAGTTGTCGTCAGTCAGAATGACGTCTGAGGCCTCCTTTGTCACATCTGCACCACGCACGCCCATAGAGACTCCGACATCCGCCGTCTTCACTGCCGGGGCGTCGTTCACACCATCCCCAGTCATAGCAACGACCTGATTCTGTGACTTGAGAGCGTTCACAATCTTCAGTTTGTGATGAGGAGCCACTCTGGCATAGACGTCGACAGTAGGAACCAGCTCTCGGAGTTCATCATCTGACATATTGTCGATTTGAGCTCCTTTGACGACCGTGTCATCACTCGAAATGAGGCCCACGTCGATTGCAATGGCTCTTGCAGTGAGAGCGTGGTCTCCTGTGATCATTATTGGTCGAATCCCTGCGTTCATGGAGGTTAGAATCGCGCCTCGAACTTCATCCCTAGGTGGATCTATCATTCCAATCAGGCCCACAAAGATCAGGTTTCTCTCTACTTTCTCAGGTTCCCATTCTTTCAGCTCTTCCTCGAGCGGCCTGTATGCAAACGCAAGAACGCGTAGAGCCTTCTCGGCGAACCCAGCACTGATTCGAAGGATTTCTTGTCGAATCTCCTGTGTAAGGGGTGATACTCCACCGTTTGTGAATATTCCACTGCACAAAGGCAGGAGTATCTCAGGAGCTCCTTTTGAGAACGCCCACAAAGAACCGTCTTCGTTACGTCTAACGGTTGTCATGCGTTTTCTGGCTGAATCGAACGAAATCTCCGTAACCTCAGTGTACCTCGACGATGTAGCATCAAATGTTATGCCAGCCTTCTCAGCTGCCACCAACAATGCGCCCTCGGTGGGGTCTCCAATCACAGTCCAATCGGCTCGCCCGGAAGTGTCGGACTGAAGCAGGGAGTTAGTACATAGTTGTCCAATCTCAAGAAGTCTTACGACATGAGGATCAGACTTGACATCATACTCCGTGCCCGAGAGACAGAAGTTGCCCTCTCTGTTGTATCCGACGCCGGTTACTTCGACCATCATTCCATTTACAAAGAGGACTTTGACAGTCATCTCGTTCTTGGTGATAGTACCGGTCTTGTCTGATGCAATCACTGTTGTTGAACCAAGCGTTTCAACCGACGGTAGGCGTCTTACAATGGCGTTCTTCTGCACCATCATCTGAACACCTATTGCCAGTGTAATCGTAACTACGGCTGGAAGTCCCTCAGGGATTGCTGAAACAGCCAGTGCGATTGCAGCAAGAAGTGCTTCAACTGGACTTGCCATGGCGCCTTGGAAAATCTCCGCCAGAAAGACGATGATACAGAGTGCAATAACAAGGACACCAAGTTTCTTC
The DNA here is from genome assembly GCA_048882205.1 of Candidatus Thorarchaeota archaeon. Lineage (GTDB taxonomy): Archaea > Asgardarchaeota > Thorarchaeia > Thorarchaeales > Thorarchaeaceae > SMTZ1-83. The sequence goes on from JBHLRV010000121.1 coordinate 4,155, forward strand.
CCTAGGTCTGCAAGGTCCCTCTGGAGTGGAGTCATGTCCTTCTGGCTTTCTTGGACCAACTCTGCTATCTTCCCGAATCTTGTGTCCATGCCTGTGGCTGTGGCTACTGCCTGCCCTTTCCCCGAAGCGATTGTCGTTCCCTGAAAGACCATGTTCTTCATATCGCCAACAGAAGGGCTGGCCAAGTATATCGGATGCACAAGCTTCCTGACTGCAACTGATTCTCCCGTAAGTATTGCTTCATCTACCGATAGGCCGACTGCATATGAAACCCGCCCATCGACAGGTATCCTATCTCCGGCTTCGAATCCCAGTAGATCTCCGGGAACCACATAACGTGATTCAATTTCCGTCCATAGCCCATTCCGTATTACTCTCGCTCTGGGCGCGGCCATCTCTTTGAGGGCTTCCAAGGCTTTCTCAGACCGGTACTCTTGAATGAAACCAAAGACAGCGTTAAAGATTACAATGGCTGAAATCACCACGGCATCCACGAAACCGTGGTCACCACTATTCTCGGTTGAGAATATACCCGTTATGACTGAAATCCCGATAGCAACCAGTAGAATGATGACCATGGGGTCGGTGAATTGTCTGAGAAACATCATTATGGGGTTGATTCTCCCCGTTTCAATCAGTTCATTGTACCCATATGCTTGGATGCGAATCTCAGCCTCATCCTCAGTGAGACCTTGTTCAGACGTCCTGAGCTCACGAAATACATGCTCCAAGTCATTGCTATACCATTGAGCTTCAACCATTTTGTGGACTCCAAACGAAAATCAGAGTTTATATTGTCCCAGATTCTGACTTGCGCCACATGATGTTTGGAGAAATACCTTTCGGCATTGACCAAGTATCTGTTCTAGTATCGGCTTCGAAAACGTTAAGAGATTGACGATTCCAGCACCGGTCGAAGTCGGGGTCGGTGAAAAGCCGTGGGTGAAGACAAAGAGAAAGCGAAGTACAGTTTCAAGTGTCTTGAGCAGAAGTGTACAACTCGGGAGTGCCACATTAGACAGAACGTCAACGTCACTCTTGGAGACTTAAGCAGGTGGACTGCGCAAGGATACATTGGTCATATCGTTGCTGGTTTGACAATCGTTCCACCAGAGTCTGAGAACGATCT
>JBHLRV010000122.1:0-5254 GCA_048882205.1 Candidatus Thorarchaeota archaeon
GAAGAAGACGGTAAGGGAGATGCCACTGATTTTCCCCTGTTCAGTGATTGCTTCAAACCTCTCCCTCCTAGATCGCAGTGGGGCTCCTCTCCTCGATTTGTACGTATAGTACCCTCTGACACCTGCAAACGCCAGATAGGATGCGGCAAAGACAATCCTGAAGGTGAGGTCGTCACTCAGCGCCGATCACCCCTATATTGACCCGAAGTCCCGAATGCATCGCTTGACGCTCTCCAAGTTTCGAAGAGCCATAGTGTTTCCATGCGGCCAGTCCCACGGGCCGAGACCGCATTCAGGTCCTGCAAAGGGCACGCGCTCCAAACCATAGATCTCAACGTATTCGCTGAGAATCTCAGTCATGTCATCCAAGGGTTGCAGGTACTTCTCATAATTCCCAGAGCGAATCTCTTCCCAAGCTGCCTTAAGGTCAGTCCCTTTTGGAACAGTCGGCCCGTCAGTTCTCATGATAGCCGCTCTGATGAACTTGTCATAGTCATCCAGCCATTCCTTCTTGACATAGACTCCTACATGTGCTTCCAAGAGGTTCCAGTTTGAGTGAAATAGCTGCTCGAATGGAGAAGTGTGCAGATGGAGTCCTCTATAACAATCTCTCGGAACTTGATCGAAGATTCTATTCCAGCAAGAGAGGAGGTGACTCAATTTGGCATCAGTACCTGTATCAGAAAAGAAGTCAGCCAGGCCTTCCAATCCAATCGAGGGCTCATCCACCGTAATTATCTCTGCACGGAGGTACTTGGTGTTTCTGTGAGAATTCTTGACGTAGGCAAGTACAGCTTCGGTAAAGAACTCCACCAGTGTTTCATCGTACACTCTTGGGAACCCGAGTAGTCTCTGGAAGTTCAGTGTCAGCTCAAGGGGGCCAGTTATGCATGCCTTGTAGGAGAGTCTGTCAGTCTGAAGTTGCTCGCAGAGTTTCTCTGCACCAGCTTCTAGTGCAATTATCTCCGCAATATTCGCCTTCCTCTCCGGCAGATGTCCCTTCTTCTCTGCAATGGCCACGGCTACTGTCTGTGCGGCTTCTTGTGACACTGTCCTTCCATGCCGCTTGTCGTTGTTTCCCAGAACATGCCGGAAGATTGGCTCAAAGAACTGATCTATCATTCCGCGACACTGAGCATAACACACAACTGCAGTTTGAAAACCAAGCGCTTCCGCTTTCTGACGAAACACATCATTGTGAGTTTCAATGAAGAACCTCGCTTCATCTGCGTCGAGGGCAGTCGGACTCATCTCAATAGATGAGGCACCCAGTTGATAGTGTGCTTCGTCTGCGTGCAGTGGAAAGCTGCCAACGTCTACCGGTCTCATTGTGTGTCACTCTATAGTTGGAAACGCTATGTTCCCGACATCAGATATAGCTAACTGAGAAGGAATCCAAAGAATGCGTCGGTTCATTGGTCTGCTCGATGCCTACGCATTCCTTTCTGTGTGTTTCCGGGGATCAGTGGCACTGATTATCACAGACACAGAGTCCTGGTTGAATCCCTTGAATCCTTGCCCTCTCTGAATGATCTCAATATGGCTGCCAATGGCTCCTCTTTCGCTGAAGTCATTCAGCCGTTCTTGGTCTATCAACCCCCCACCAGATACCAGGTCTAGTCTATCATATTCTACTGGTCTTCTCTCTGACTCAACGAACGCCTGTTTCAGGAAATCGAAATCTGAAAATGGGTAAAGACTTCGTATCTTGAATCTCTCAAGTCCTGCTTTCGCACGGTCGAAATCAACCCTGGCTGCCAAATGGTGCATTCCGGCCTGCAGAATGCTTTCTCCGTGAAGCGTTACCCACAACCCTATGGTCCCCAAAGTGTCACTGGATTCCATTGGTTCATGTGCAAAGTCACGGTCTCGTTCCTCGACTGAAATGTCTACATCAGCAAAGATGGTTATATGACACACAGGATGCTCAAGGACCTGCGCCCCCCAGCCGGCTTTCTGACCTGCAAAGAACTGCTCTCGGGGTTCGAATCCGAGCGTTTCGAATATCTGAATAAGCAGATGGAAGTTCTCTCGAGATGAGCGGAATGCGTGATGATCATGATTACCCCACCCAAGTCCTAGCCTCGACTGTCCGGCCCACTGGACTTGGCCTCCTATCTCCCTACTCATCCAGAACTGGCGTTCCGCCCTGAAGAAGGCGTCTGCTACTCTCTCTTGTGTCATTTGATCGCAGCTTCGCCGCACAAGCTCAAGCGTTGCTTCGAGCCCGCTTTTGTCGCTACTGAAGTGCCTGCGGCGTGTCAGGAATTTCCGGAACATGAGTTCGTAATCACTGTGGTTAGCGGATGCCCAGTCATCTAGAACGGAGTATCCATTCCAGCCGCGCCGTTCAGCAGCCCACACCTCATGGTCGCCTTCTTTGCTGATGAGTGCGCGCCTATAGGGACTGAAAGGAGTTCCTTCGATGTTGTCATGAATCGTTGACATATCGGCATCGCCCACACCGCCATTCGGCCAAGCATAATATCGGCCGTTCATCTGTAGGAAGCGGTCCAGGTCTTCGGGTTTCAGAACGATTTGTGTTTCACTGCTTTCTGAAATGAGGACTGGAAAGAGAATCGACAAGTCATGCTCAAAGACTCGTGTTCCTTCAAGTCTGCCGATGTCATGATTCTCCACAAATCCGAGCTCCAACAGGGTTTCCGGTTCAATGACAGTTTTTGGAAGAACGATGTGATCAATCCAATCGAACAATCTCGTTGAGGTTTCATCCCTCATTCTGGCAGAGAGGTTCCCGGCCACTCTGCTGGCGGCCACGAATTCATCCATCCTCTTCACTAGAAGATTCTCTGCTTGTGGATACAATTGCCAGTCACAAGATTTCGAACGACTATTCGAACTCATCATCTCGTCCCCGAGCGGAATAAGAAGTGCATTTGCTCTCACTTAAGGCTGAGGGATGTTCGCAGCCCTCTTCTCCTTACTGTTTCGTGCCTACAGAAAGGTAGTATTCTAGTGAGGGACTTCCACCCCGCGCCTTTCTTCCCTTTCCAAAGACTCTTATTCCGTAGAATGAAATGCACAATCAGTGAGGATTGGAGAGAATGAGTAGAGGATTCTCAGGAAGAAGGATCTTTGTGTGTTCATTGCTGGTAGTCTTCTTCGCTGTCACAGTAGCTCCGTTACAAGTGGTCGCACATACCCCTTCCAACATGACACTCAGCTATGATTGGGACACGCAGACGCTTACCGTTACAATCTCTCATTCCGTCGCAGATCCAAACACACACTATGTGGAGAACATAACCGTCTATAAGAACGATATCCAATTCACTTCATCTCTCTATACCAGTCAACAGAGTAGCTCCACTGCAAGTGACACGTTTGTAGTTGCTGCAACTGATGGTGATGTGCTGAGGGTGTGGGCCGAATGCGTTCTTGGCGGCACTATCGAACGGACTCTTACGGTGTCTGAGCCCGCAACAGAAACAACTACGACAACCACGACCACCAACGGTGGCACAACGAACGGTGAACTTGACTTCTTCCCTGCGACGTTGCTTATAGCAGGAATTGTCATCACTCTCGGACTAGTAATGGTTGTCGTCATGGTTGCCAGAAGGAGGTAGTCTGGCACAAACCGAAGGAGACAGCGCAATAGAATGCAGATTGAGTTATGGCAGATCCATGCAGGGACCATGACAACAGCAATCATTCTGCTAATCGTTGCAGTTGTGATCGCTAGGTTCATGAGGCAGCGGAGATGGTGGCTGCGCGTTCATCGTGCAATCGCAACTCTTGGTGCAGTAGTAGTAGTCGGCGGTTTCGTTGTGGCGTTCTACATGGTTTCACTTGCCGGAGGCGTTCACTTCTTCTATCCACATACTTGGGTAGGTGCTACTACTCTTGTCTTGGCAGTCATAACAGCACTAACAGGATACGGGAGAGCCCGCCTGGGTCTAGCCCGTGAGAGGTATCTCCTTGTTCACAGATTTCTGGCGCTACTCACAATCGTCTTGATGGCATTCGCGATCTTCCTCGGTTTGGGTCTTGTCTATGGATTCTGAGCCCCGAAAGAGTTCTCAACACGTTTCGAGAAGATGAAACTATAAGAGACCAAGGCACGGGCAACTCATGCCCACGATTCAGATTGTGCCTACCGAGTTCATTTCAGAAGGCGCGAGAATCAAAGGAGAATATGTACTCCCGAAAGGTAAAGGTCCATTCCCTGGAGTATGCAAGTTCCACGGGCTACCTGGGTCAAGTGACCAGGTAAGCGGTGTTGCCACGAGACTTGCAGAGTCTGGCTTTGTCGTTCTAACTTTCGATTTCAGAGGCTTTCGACGAAGTGAGGGACTCTTTAGTCTTGCAGGAGAAGTTGAGGACGCAAGTAATGCTGTGACTCATCTGATAGATTCTGACATGACTATGGATGACTGGATCGGAGTATATGGGGCTAGCTACGGCGGTGCAGTAGCGGTCTGCGCCGCAGCCAGGGATGAGAGGATTAGTGCTGTCTGCCTACGGGCACCGGTTTTTGATACACTGTGGTTTGCAGAGTCCCCGATGATTCAGCCAGCCATTGAGAATCTCATAGAAACCTCCCCTGACGAGATGCATGGGCTCACTGATCCAAAGCTTCGAGCCAAGATTCTCCAGCTAATGATAATAGATGCAAGAATGTTCAATCCCATCGATGAGGTCCAAGATATCTCTCCTCGTCCGCTTTTCATTACAACTGGCACTGACGATGAGGGTATTCCTTTGAATGGCGTACGAAGTCTATTTGAGGCTGCAGGTGAGCCAAAGGAGTTTGTGACAGTTGAGGGCGCAGATCATGGCCTCTCGAATCCTGAGGCATACGAAACGACTATGGACCATGTGTTGAAATGGTTCACCAGAGTGAAGCCTACCTAGACAATCTACCCTAATCCTTTTCTTTACTTCATGTGTCGAAATCGAGGTGATATGCAATGGTCGAGAAAGTGACTAAGACCATGATTACTGATTTTGAGAAGTTCAAGTCTGCATGGGAGAAAGATGCAGGGAATCCATACGACTCAATCATGTACTATGTGATTGCTGCTCTTAACATTGAGAATGATCCAAACGTTGCAGATGCAATGATGACCGTTGTTGTTTCCAAGAGAGATTCTATGGAGTCCAACAGATCGCCTTCTGGTTTGAAGCTAGGCAAGAGTGCCAAGTACTACATCGGTCAGTTCCAAGAGGACAAGAACATTGCACGTTCCTATCTTGGGGCGAATTGGAAAGACAACTACTCGTTCGAGAG
>JBHLRV010000123.1:0-5211 GCA_048882205.1 Candidatus Thorarchaeota archaeon
CTTTCCTCTTGGCCTCCAGACACGCTATCTCTAGCCCCGCCATCTCGGCCATTGTCTTCACGTCATTCCCGGCTTTACTTGCCTCTGCCATCACCGGATTAAGCCAAGTATCCCATTCGTTCGATCGCATCAAATGGTGATCAACAATCAGTAGCGGAACGCGAGAAGCCAGGAGTTTGAGGGACGAAAGTGCAGATTTCTTCTGTGAGTCACTGAATCGGTTCAAGTATATTGGCGGGCCTCCGACAATTGCCACCTCTGGCTCTTGGGAAAGAATGTATTCCAATGTATCTTCCACCAGTGGACCTTGGACGTCTGGAGCAAAGAGGACACGTGTATCCAAGTGCTCAATGGTTGTCGCAATAATGTAGCCAAGGTTTGTTTCCACTGGCCCATGTGGAAGTGGATGTGAGTAGCGTACTTTGGTTTCACCAAATGAATATGCCTTTCCGTCTGACCACTGTATCTCTTCGGCGACCCCATTGACATCCCTCTCAAAGTAGAATCCCCTCTTCCTCTGAGATGCGTTGACATGCTCTCTGTTGTCTTTAGCAAACACGACTTTCCCTTCAAAGATGCGCTGGAGTTCTTCTCGTGAGCTTAGATTGTATCGAAAGTCAGTGAACCCAGGACGTACATGATCATAGTGATAGTGTGACACAGACAAGACATCGGAAGTTCTGGCCTCGGTTAATATGCGCTCTAGACTCTTCATGAGAAGGCGGTATTCTTGAGGATGTGGCTCTAGACCTCCGCGCATCGCCAAGGCGGCCGAGGGGTCTAGCAAGATTGTAATGTCAGGAGTAGATACTTTCGTGCATAGGGACCGCACTCCAAGGGTTTCGGCTGCGATGGGAACTGCTTCTATCTTGCCGATTCTCAATCTGGAGCCTTCCTGTAGTACCTAAGTCTGTAAGTACCATTCTCATGTTCCAGCTCTGCCTCATAAAGCTGTGATGAAACACTTCTTTCCCTGAAACAGTTGAACATATGTAAATCAGAGGGAAGGAACTGATCACTAAGCTCAGTCACCTCTTCAGCAGAGAAAAGCGCTAGTTCGCCTTCTCGGTGATTCTCCTGAAAACTACTTATTTCTGCTGAACCGACGAATATCAGAAAGTGATCCGAGAGTGTACCATCAACTCCAACAAGCCTCTCAGAAACTACGCCCCTATACTCGTAGCTGTCTACTTGCTTGGTGCCTGTTTCTTCAACAACCTCTCGAATTGCAGCTTCCCGCACGTGCTCTCCAAGATTCACCTTACCACCAATCATGCTCCAGAGGTTCTCATAAGGCGGGTTTCGCCGCTTCAGAAACAAGTACCGGTCGTCACAACGGATGATGGCAATAGCGATTGGAATAAGAGAGGGCATGATGGAAACCTCATGATATTGATCAGAACGACTTTGGTCATCTATCAAGCCCTCCTCCCGCTTTAAAGATAGAGCAGAAGCGAACATTCAAAGCAGGCTGGCAAGTCCTTTCTGACTGGGTATCGGATGTGAGTAAGATTCTCTCCCAAGAAGTCAGATTGTCAGTCTTGGCAGAGCTCACTCCGACTGAGAATGAGATTGAGATGCAGGCTGCTGTCATCGGCAAACTGAGTGAGGCACTTGAGAATCATGCTGCGTCCAGTGACTTTCCCTATTCATTCATAGCGGCACAAGGTTCAACCGGAAAGAAGCAAACACAGCTAAGGGGAGCATCCGACTTAGACCTCTTTGTGGCCCTAAGGAAGAAGGACTTCGAGGAGATACTAGGATTAGAGGATAGAGAGAGGACACAGGCTATTGACCAGCTTATGGAGGATATGGTTGATGAATGGTTTATCCCAGCGCTAGACAGTATCGGGGCGAAATCTCTTCAGAAGGCGTTCTCGCAGCATCCGTATCTGTCTCTAGTCATGGCTGATTTTGACGTTGACATTGTGTCCTGCTTCGATTTGACTTTCAGTGAACTAGCAGAACATGGGCCTATTACTGCAATGGACCGCACTATCCATCACACAGAGTATGTTGCGAACCATCTGAGCAGCAATCTCAGAGAAGACGTGAGGATACTCAAGTCATTCGCGAGAGCGAGTCACTCCTACGGAGATACATGTGCAGTCGGCCGAATGGGATTCACAGGCTATGCCATTGAACTACTTGTCATTCTCAAGGGTGGTTTTGATAACGCGTTGGAAGGTCTCCTGCGACTCGACCTAGCACCTGTTGACCCCTTGGACCGGAGCCTCACCACTCTTAGGCAGGTTCCTGCCTTCAAGGATGACCACATCTTCATAATCGATCCGACTGATACAGGCAGGAATGTCGCATCTAGCTTCGACGCCAGAGCATATCGACTTCTCAAGACTCTAGGGCAGCAAGTTGTCGATTCATCACACAAGGGCCAGACCAGTCAAGTGATGAACCTTCTCCTTGAGAAGCCTCTTCCGAAGACACCCTTGCCTCTCTGGTTCACAAAGCAAGCCCTAGTTCATGAGTTTGAGTCAGATGGAGAAGTTCACTACACTGTCCTTAGAGACAAGCTTCACAGTCTTTCGAAGAGGATAGTGAACGAGCTAATGCGTGAGCCCACGGGCGAAGACAGATTCGGCAAGGCACTATCTGAGGTCTACTTTGAAGGCACCAGGTTCGCTATTGGATTCCTTGTTGAGAAGACAGCCATCTCTGACACACATGAAAGAAAGGGACCACCAATCGATCTACAGACAGCGGCCGATAGTTTCACGGAAGCGCATCCCAACGCGTTTGAGAGAGATGGTCATCTCTGGGTACTGGAACGCAGAAAATGGACAAAGGCTAAGAGCCTAGTAGATTCGTTGGTTGAAGAGAATCCGATAGAAGGACTGTCACGCGTCGCCCTGAGTGACACTTCCGTAAGACTACAGTACGTCATGCAGAAGTATGTTCTTGCTGTGGAAAACGAGTTCCCCATCTCGTCGGTGCAAGGGTAGAAAAGGAAACCCTACTGCTTCCTGCTCGTGAGTTACTTTGACGGCTGACAACATCCAGCTGATTCATCAGCCAACTAGAGACAACCACGTCCATCCGTTCCCGAAGCCCAATCTAGGAGCCTTTGAGACTCCACTCAGGATACAGATGACTCTACGGTATTTGAAGAATCAAGGAGTTTCAGAGAACCTCGAGAAGTCGAGTGCTCCAAAGGCGAAGCTAGAGGATGCCCTCCTTGTCCACTCTTCCTATTTGGTTCACACAGTCGAGATAATGACTGAACTTGGTGGTGGAGAGCTAGGAGAGTTCGCCTATGCAAGTCCGGACCTGCTTCGTTCAGTGCTACACGCTTTGGGAGGAACTATACAAGCAGCGAAACTGGTAGTGACGGAAAAGGCAAAGCATGCATTCGCACTTGTTCGCCCTCCAGGACATCACGCTACTTCATCATCACCAATGGGCCTCTGCTACTTCAATAACGTAGCCGTAGCAGTAAGATCGCTAATGAGAAATCATGGAGTCGAACGTGTTTCCATCCTGGATATCGATAGTCATCACGGGAATGGCACTGCAGAGATTTTCTACAGCGACCCAAATGTTCAGTATATCTCGGTACACGAGTATGACTATGAGAGCTTCGGGATAGGGCATTTTGACGAGATTGGGCACGGAGATGGAATAGGTACGAATGTGAACATACCCTTCGTAGAGTCCTCACCAGACGTTTCCTATCGTATGGCAATCGACCAGGTGGTATCCGCTGCTGTAGAGAGTTTCAAGCCGGATATTGTGGCAGTGTCAGCCGGATATGATGCACACTACGCAGATCCTGTAGGAAATATGGACGTCGATTCCAGAACCTTCTGGATGCTTGGAAGTACTGTGAATAGACTAGTCCAAACTCTGGGCATAAAGGGCTCATTCTGGGTCTTGGAGGGAGGATACAATCCCCTCGCTCTTGGACCTTGTGTTCATGGAAGCCTTGAGGGTCTCCTGGGTAGACGCCAACCCACACTTGATGATCAGACAGAAAGAAAAGAACACAAGCTCCTAGTGAACGCAAACAAGCAGGTGATTGAGCAGGTACTGGAAACTCACTCACCCTTTCTCTGATGCGATTGCAGCCAACCCTCTCAACGATACAGCCCTTTATGCACAACGTTTTAAGGCCACAGAACTTGGGCGACTCTAGTTCCAGTAGCGGTGAAGAACAAGTGGGAAAGAAAAGGAAATCCGGCGGGCGCAGCAAAGGCGGCTCTGGCAAGAGTGGGACAGTGCAGTGCTCAAAGTGCGGCCGCATCGTACCGTCTGACAAGGCCAAGAGACACACTAAACGAGTGTCAGCAGTCGATCCGCAGTTGGCTCGCGAGCTAAGGCAGCAAGGCAGCTTCATACAGACACGCAAAGTCACGCAGTACTACTGTGTCAGTTGCGCCGTACACTCGGGCAGAGTCCAGATAAGACAGGCATCCCAGAGAAGGGACAGGCGAAAGCGTCGCTAACGCAACTGCATCATGATCGATCTCTTGTATCAAATGAGTCGCAAAGATAGCCCACAACCCTAGCTGGTTCTCCAAATGGTGAATGACAAAACCATTCTGAGGTTCATTCTCGTTCTTCCAAGAATACCCGAAATAGGACAGTTCAGGCTGAAGGATTTACCTGGATCAGGAGGAAGGGTGGACATTCTCTGTAGGTCACTTGCAGCTTGTTTTGATTGGGGTCCAGCCACTTGGCCACTCTCAAGACTTGAATTAGTAGCAGTTGTCGGAGAGGATGCCACCCTACGATTTGAGAGCCCTGCTGATGCTCTGCCAAGAGGCGAAACGCATTGGGCACGTGTGATTAGTAGTGTCCTAGAAGGAAAGGCGTTGGCATCGGTTTCTCGAGAGAGAAAGACACTAGACGAGCTTCTGCGGGATATCCTATCCAGTCCGAATGAGCAGGTTTGGGCTCTTGAAGAGTCAGGAGAACCTCTGGAAATGTGTACAGACTTGGACCCACGAGGAAAGAACAGTTTTATGCTTGGAGACCATCGAGGCTTCGATTCCGCAGCTATTCGGGCAATAGACGACCACAGCATTTATCGTCTGACGCTCGGAAATACTAGCTACCCTACTAGCCATTGCGTAGCCGCGATTATCTCACGGTTCGAGGGGTTGGTCAATGATGACGCAGGCAGATGATGAACGAACTTCCAAGGATCCAAAGGCCATAACGAGGCTGGTCAACAAACTAACGAAAGAGGTTCTT
>JBHLRV010000124.1:0-1202 GCA_048882205.1 Candidatus Thorarchaeota archaeon
AGTATTCTGAGGCGATACTACGGATGCTAAACGAGATAGGGGCAGGTACTACGCTTTTGCCGGTTTCCGCCAAGCTGGTGACTGGAATCGAAACTCTATATGGCGAATTACAGCGCACCTTCTTGGGTGGAAACAATCTGATTGTTTGAGTAGGGAGATGCCATTGGCTCGATATTTCGCATATGTTTCAGGTGAGAATGCTGAGCTCGCAAGAGCGGAGCTTGATTCATTGATCCGTATTCGAGATAGTAAGGCGTCCCTGACATGGACAGGGCCTTTGGCGTTAATAGAAACTTATTGTGAACCGACATCCTTGCTACTAAGCAGAGCGGCCATGATAAGAGAGGCCGGATCTCTAGTTGCTGAAGGCCACTCTTCAGACGATACAATGAATTGGATACAAGATGACGTCTTGAGAGCCAATATTGATTCTTCAGATTCATTCTCTGTACGAAGTAGGTCTTTGACTGGTAGCAGAGAGATTGAACGGCGGGAAGGGCTGACGGCGCTCTTGGGAAAGCGGATTTTGCAAGCAACAGGAGCAAGAGTTTCATTGGAAAGTCCTGATGTCAAGATGCTTGTCGTCCTCATGCCTTCGAAGACGTTGGTCTGCAAATCAAGAGAGTCTCTACTACGAAGAGTGCTGCGGCTCAGAGAGCCAGGGAAGAAGGCCTTCTTTCATCCTTCAATGATGAATTCACAATTAGCACGAGTTATGTGCAATCTTGCTGGTGTTCAACCGGGAAACATTGTACTTGACCCATTCTGTGGCGGTGGAGGGATATTGTGTGAGATTGCTGCATTAGGTGCTAGGGCGATTGGAATAGATCTTAGCTGGCGATTGCTAAAGGGTGCATTGACCAATCTCTCTCAAGTATCCCTCGGTGATTCGTCTCTAATTCAGGCCGACACAAACATGCCTCCTCTTGGCAAGCAGAAACTTGATTGCGTCGTTACTGACCCGCCATATGGCAGGATAAGCTCGACTCGTGGAGCAGAGGCCAATCGGTTAGTCAGAGCCTTCTTGGAGAGGGCACCTGGCATGATTGAGAAAGGCGGTCGCATGTGTATAAGTGGAAGCAGCGACATGAAGTTGGGAGATATGCTAGATGAACTAGAGTTTGATGTTGCGTATCACATAGCAGTTCATGTACATAGCGGTCTCACACGCGACGTCATTACCGTACAGTTCTAGCCGCTTA
>JBHLRV010000124.1:1302-5205 GCA_048882205.1 Candidatus Thorarchaeota archaeon
CAAGTGTTCCCTCATTGATGATCACAATGTCACTTAGTGCTATTACTGCTCCAAGACCAACTGATATCTCTCGGAGATCACGTTCTTTAAAGACCGCCCAGTTTCGAGGGTCGTCCTCTCGACCTCGCTCTCGCAGTCTTGAAAACCGTGTCTTGGGAGAAGAGTGTATGCTGACAGTCCAGACCTTCTCCGCATAGTCATCGAACACGTCTACCTCTGCAAGGCTTCTGCATCCTTCAATGACAAGCAGTTCTGAGTTGGACTTCTTCAAACTCTCTACGCAGCGTTTTGCTATTGCGCCAGGTCCATCACGTTCACGGAGTTCTAACATCACTTCTCTTGTGTTCACAGGATTGGCCTCTAGGCCGCGTGACTCTACCTCGTTGCGAATGACGTCGCCCATAATGATTACTGGGACCCCTACCTTACGGAACGCATCGGCTACAGTGCTTTTTCCAGAACCAGGCATTCCAGTCAATACTAGAAGCTTCATGATCGAGGTCACCTGGATGTGAGTGACCAATTCCAACATACTGCTTAATCCTTGTGGTCATACAAGAGCAGTATAGTGGAGTGTGGTTGTTGCGGTGTCCAATCCTGAAGCCACACGATATATCAATACGGCACGTCCTGATATATCGACTCAGAGGTGGCATGATGTCTGGGACTGTCAGAGTGTTTCTGAGTGTGGATATCGAGGATGACGTTCTGGTTTCAAGGATTGCCCATATCCAACAGAAGCTGGATAAACAGGCTGCAAAGCTGAAGCTGGTCGAATCCGGCAATCTTCATTTTACACTCCGATTCTTTGGAGATACACCTGTTACGAAGATTGACCGGATTGAAGAAGAGCTGCGAAAGAGTGAGTTCAATCCGTTCGAGATTCGAATTGAGGGTGTCGGGGCGTTCCCTAGCAAACGACGACCAAATGTCATATGGGTGGGTGTAACTCAGAATGCGGAACGGTTTGTCAGACTCAAACGCATGATAGATGATCTGCTGGGAAACTTGGGCTACCCCCTTGACAAAAGATTTCATACCCATGTCACCATTGCGCGAGTTCGATCTGTCAGAAACCGCGAACGGATGCAAGGCAATCTTGACAGACTGGCCAACGAGTCAGTTGGCACCATGTCAGTGGAATGCTTTAGGTTGACAAAGAGTACTCTGACTCCGACAGGCCCAATCTATGAAACTCTGTGGGAAGTGAAAGCTAAGTAACCGCCTATAATTCACTAACTGCATCGATTTTTGGGTCGTTTATAAGTACCTGACTAAACTAGTCTTCGATGGGTCCGGTGCCATGGGGTATGAAATACTGTCCCTTGTTGGCACCGGTTCTCTCCTCTCTTCTGTTGGCATTTGCTCGGGCCACTATGCAAACGTAAGTTCTCAGAAACAAAGTGATGTAGATGGTGGGCCGGGGGAGACTTGTTCCAACCGGGGTGCTCCCGGGTTGATTGAACTCCCGATCTCTTGCATTCTGTGACTCAAGGGTCATGACCTTTAGTCGCCCCAAGCAAGAATCATACCAAGCTAGACTACCGACCCATGGCTTGGTTTCGTTGACTGGCGTCAAGATAAAGATTGTTGCACGAACAACTCTTGGAACACGTGTTCTATTGATTGATGTGCTTGCATGATTCTAGGCCTACACTTATTTGTCGCGATTTGCAGAATGCGATGTTACAGGGCCTAGACTAACGGTTGTTTCATTGGGTGGTAGTTTGCCTACAGATCTGCTATTTCATGAAATGTTCACCAAGCATGTGATGTCGCCGGGGCATCCCGAAAGGCCTGAGCGTCTAACCACTGCCTTAAGGTACATCGAAAACTCAGGACTACTTGAAGAATCAAAGGTCAACTTGATTGAGCCGCAGAAGGCCGATTTGAATTCGATATATCCACTTCATAGCAAGGACTACCTCGAACAGGTGAGAATGAAGTCTGAGAAAGGAGGTGGGTACTTCACATTGGACACTTCGGTCAACAGATACACCTACGGGGCTGCATTGTTGGCTGCAGGTGCGGGTATTATGGCCATGGATAGGATAATGGACAGTGTCAGTGAGAACGCGTACGTCTTATGCCGCCCGCCGGGTCATCATGCCGAGTATGATAGGGCATTTGGATTCTGTTTTGTGAATTCAATCGCCGTGGCTGCACAACATCTCATTCAGAAACATGATTTGGAACGGATCTTAATAGTAGACTACGATGCTCATCACGGGAACGGGACTCAGAATGCATTCTACTCAAGCAAGCAGGTACTCTACATTGGTCTTCATCAGGATGGCCGCACACTCTTCCCAGGGTCTGGATTCCCTGATGAGATTGGCACTGAGGAAGGGAAGGGCTTCAACGTAAACCTGGCAATGTATCCCGGGGCAGGGGACAAATCCTACAAGATGGCATTCGACCAAATTGTCATGCAGATTAGTGAGTCATTTGCACCGGAGTTTGTACTCGTTTCGACAGGATTCGATGGTCACTTTGACGATCCGCTAACTGTACTTGGACTTACCACTTCTGGGATTGCAATGATGAATTCGTACCTGAATGACATTGCCAAGAAGCAATGCAAAGGAAGAATTGCCTTCTTCTTGGAGGGGGGTTACGAACTTGACATTGTCGGGAGAGGCTCTCAGAACATTGTGGAGGAGCTTTCTAGTTCTGAGATTACAGCTTATGGAAACACTCACTCCGAGAGTCAGAATTGCACTGAATACACAGAAACTCTCATCGATAAGGTAAGGAATAGTCTGAAAGAGATTCATTTCTAGTCGTCTTTTGGCTCAAAGTCCTTGAGAAGTGTCTGGATGGAATAGGAGAACTCTTCATCTTCATCTGACTCGAGTATGCTCCTTTGATTGGATTTGACGTCCATGCCAAGCTGTCGCTTTATTGACCCTGCCAAGGCAGTTCCAATGGTAGGAACAGCGGCGATTCTTTCAAGAGGTGCCTGATACAGGTCTGTGAGGCTCTTCAGTCCATGACTGTAGAGCATTCTGCCTCGAACTCGGCCAACTCCTCGCAATCTGACGAGCTCTAGAAGTTCTGACTTTGCACCATATCTAAGCCTAGAACGAAGATTGTGAAGAGCTGGAATGTGTTGGCTAGCTCCCACTACTCTGGCAACTTCGGATGCTGAATATACCAACCATCTTGCTGTCTGAACATATCGATGAACATCACCCATCCCAACATTGTACCTTTCAGTGATGCTTCTTTCAGAAACTTCTGATATCCAATCCTCGAGAAGTCTGGCCGTCTTCACCTCAGCTAGGTATCTAGCATACTCTTCTAGTTCGTCCCACTCAGGGGGATCAATCAGAAGATCTTCTTTGTTGTCATCGACAAGAATCTCATACTCCTCAAAATCACCACGTGTGAGATAGGTTATAGGCTGGTCGGGAGAATGACACACAACATGTAGGACTCCTAGAGCGGAGGCAGTTTTGACCTTGGAAAGTGAATCGCGGAATAGCATTGCGGTAGAGGGTTCAATGTAGAGCCGAGAGGTCCTGTCGCCCAGGGGAGTAGCAGTGTAGCCGGAGTCGGTACATTCAATCAATCTTCCCTCTTCTAGAAACGTGAGCGCCGAGGAGATGTAATGACCTATGTCGTCGCTGTCAAACTGTGATGAGAATAGCGTACCTTCAATTAGATGGTCGATTTCTTCTCGGTTTTGCGTCATGTCTGTTGCAATAGAAGACAGGATGTGTGAACGAAGTGCGGACGGCGATACGAGCTTTGAAGTGATGTTTTCGGGTTCAGACAGCAGATATTCGTCCATAAGGAAGTCTTGCTCTTGATCTGACCGAGCAATCAAGATTGCCTCTCCATATTCATCGTACTTTGGTCGTCCAGCTCTTCCGGCCATCTGTTTGTACTCAAGAACAG